>JBOGEK010000155.1:0-2075 GCA_050743645.1 Acidothermaceae bacterium | reverse complement strand
AGTCGCATCGTCGGCGAATCGCTGGTCGACGACGCCCGCCAGCAGCGGGTTGTCGACAACTTCTTGAGCGAGCTCGAGGCACGGGGCAGCAGCAGTCCCGGTCACGCGGGCAGCGCAGGTGGCAGCGCGTCGAAGATCCCGGTCGGAGCGGAATGAGCCACCGGTGAGCCTTATCGCGATGCAGGGTGCGAGCCGTGAGGCGCTCGCGGCGGCGTGGTCCGAGGTCGAGCACACGCTCGAGTCGGCCGGCGCCGACGCCGCTCGATTAAGCGACGAGTTGTTCGCCGTTGTCGGTGTGCTCGACGACCAAGTCGCATTACGCCGGGCGCTGTCCGACCCGGCGATCGATGCCGACCGGAAGGCTGCTCTGGCCGACTCTGTGCTCGCGCCGCACGTGGGTTCGACCACGCTGGCCGTCGTCCGTGCCGTCGTCCGCTCGAGATGGTCGCGCATGCGCGATCTCGGCG
This sequence comes from Acidothermaceae bacterium, assembly GCA_050743645.1. Classification (GTDB taxonomy): domain Bacteria; phylum Actinomycetota; class Actinomycetes; order Acidothermales; family Acidothermaceae; genus JBOGEK01. The sequence goes on along the minus strand of JBOGEK010000155.1, from coordinate 1,608 downwards.
ATGCGATGGAGCAACTCGCCGTCCTCGCCCGGCTGGTTGCAGCAGCTCGCGCCGGTCAAGGCGACGAGGTCGAGGACGAGCTGTTCCGGCTGGGCCGCATCATCGAAGACCAGGGCGAGCTTCGCGAGGCGCTGAGCAACCCGAACTTGCCGGCCGCCAACAAGGCCGCCCTCGTCCATGCGTTGCTCGACGGCAAGGCCACCGACTCGACCATCGCGCTGGCGGTGCAACTCGTCACCCGTCCGCGCGGCCGTAAGCCCGAAGTGGGACTCGCCGAGTACGGCGACGTCGCCGCGCGCCGTACCAACCGGTCGATCGCCCGGGTCACCGCGGCATCAGAGTTGTCAGACGAGCAGCGATCACGGCTACGGGTGGCGCTCGCGCGGTTGTACGGCCACGACGTCCATTTGCAGGTCGAGCTCGACAGCCAGGTCGTCGGCGGCCTCGTCGTCCAGGTGGGCGACGAAATCATCGACGGTTCGATCGCCGGGCGGCTCGCTGACGCGCGCCAGCGGCTGAAGTAACGCCCACGTACTTACGCAATCCAGACCAAGAAGAACGGAACTGATGGCCCCGATGTCTGAGCTGACGATCCGCCCGGAAGAGATCCGGGACGCGCTCGAGCGTTTCGTCGCGTCGTACACGCCCGACGTTGCGTCACGCGAAGAAGTCGGTCGGGTGACCGTGGCCGGCGACGGCATTGCCCGCATCGAGGGCCTGCCCTCGACGATGGCCAACGAGTTGCTGCGATTCGAAGACGGCACCCTCGGCATCGCGTTGAACCTCGACGTGCGCGAGATCGGTGCGGTCGTGCTCGGCGAGTTCAGCGGCATCGAAGAGGGCCAGACCGTCAAGCGCACCGGTGAGATCTTGTCGGTGCCGGTCGGCGACGGGTTCCTCGGCCGGGTCGTCAACCCACTGGGTGAGCCCATCGACGGCCTCGGTGACATCGCTGCCGAAGACCGCCGGGCGCTTGAAATCCAGGCCCCGACGGTTGTGCAGCGGCAACCCGTGAAGGAGCCGTTGCAGACCGGCATCAAGGCCATCGACGCCATGACGGCGATCGGGCGTGGCCAGCGCCAGCTCATCATCGGCGACCGGCAGACCGGCAAGACGGCGGTGGCGATCGACACGATCATCAACCAGAAGGCCAACTGGGCAACCGGTGATCCCAAGCAGCAGGTCAAGTGCATCTATGTCGCGGTCGGCCAGAAGGGCACCACGATCGCGTCGATCAAGGGTGCGCTCGAAGAGGCCGGTGCCCTCGAATACACCACGATCGTGGCGGCGCCGGCCTCCGACGCCGCGGGCTTCAAGTACCTCGCGCCCTACACGGGCTCGGCCATCGGCCAGCATTGGATGTACCAGGGCCAGCACGTGCTCATCGTTTTCGACGACCTGTCGAAGCAGGCCGAGGCCTACCGCACCGTGTCGTTGCTGCTGCGTCGTCCGCCGGGCCGCGAGGCCTACCCCGGCGACGTTTTCTACCTGCACTCGCGGTTGCTCGAGCGTTGCGCGAAGCTCTCCGACGAGCTCGGCGCCGGTTCGATGACCGGTTTGCCGATCATCGAGACCAAGGGCAACGACGTGTCGGCCTACATTCCGACC
>JBOGEK010000154.1:0-4978 GCA_050743645.1 Acidothermaceae bacterium | reverse complement strand
CCGTTTCGCACCTGGTCGCCGTCGAGGAAGTCGACTAATACGCCATGACCAACACCGCTAACACCGCTAACACCACCCGGTCGAACGCCGCATCCGAGGCCGACGGCTCCGCGACCCGTTCGACGGCACTGAAGGTTCACCACCTTCGGCCGGCCCCCGGCGCGCACAAGCCGAAGACTCGGGTCGGTCGTGGCGAGGGATCGAAGGGCAAGACGGCCGGCCGTGGCACCAAGGGCACTAAGGCCCGCTACCAGGTGCCGAGCCGGTTCGAGGGTGGCCAGATGCCGCTGCACATGCGGCTGCCCAAGCTCAAGGGCTTCACGAACCGCTTCCGCACCGAATACCAGGTGGTGAACCTCGACTGGCTGGCGGCGCACTACCCCAGCGGCGGCGACGTCACGGTCGAGGATCTCGCCAAGCAGGGCGCCGTTCGCTCGGGCGAGCTCGTCAAGGTACTCGGCGACGGCGAGCTCAGCGTCGCCTTGCGCATTAGCGCCCACCGATTCTCGTCGTCCGCGAAAGAAAAGATCGAAGCTGCCGGGGGGAGTGTCACCACGCTGTAACGGCTACCGGCCGCCAAACGGGTCGATCGGTCCGGGAGGCGGCCGGAAGTGCGTTACAGTCGCGGCACTTGCTGCTCAGTTGGCGACAACTGGTCAGTTACTGTCGCTGTACCGCTGCTGTATTCGGTAGCACCGCTGTTCGACCCCGTTCTCCGCACCTGCGGGGAGCCGCGCAGGAGGAATCGTGCTCACGGCCTTTGCTCAGGCGTTCCGGACGCCCGACCTGCGCAAGAAGCTGCTGTTCGTGCTCTTCATATTGGTGTTGTTCCGCATCGGCAGTTCGATCCCGGTGGCCGGGGTCTCGGTCAAGAACATCAACTACTGCCTGAAGGTCGAAAGCAGCAACGGCGGCAACAGCGTCTATACCCTGATCAACCTGTTCAGCGGTGGCGCGTTGCTCCGGCTGTCGATCCTGGCGCTGGGCATCATGCCCTACATCACGGCGAGCATCATCATCCAGTTGCTCGTGGTCGTGATCCCGCGGCTTGAGAAGCTGAAAGACGAAGGCCAAGCCGGCCAGGCCAAGATGACGCAGTACACGCGCTATCTGACTATTGGTTTGGCGATCCTGCAATCCGCGGCGTTCGTTGCGCTCGCCCGTACGCCCGGTCAGATCTTCAACGGCTGCGCCGATGCGAGCGGCAACCCGGTCAAGATCGTCACCAACACTAGCTTCGGCATCATCGCGACGATGGTGCTCACCATGATCGCCGGTACCGCGCTCATCATGTGGCTCGGCGAGCTCATCACCGACCGCGGTATCGGCAACGGCATGTCGATCCTGATCTTCACCCAGATCGCCGCGCGCTTCCCCACCGAGTTGAACTCGATCCGGTTGAGCAAGCCGCTCGCCGTGTTCATCGGCGTGCTTCTCGTCGGCGTCGTCATCATCGCCGCCATCGTGTTCGTCGAACAGGCCCAGCGCCGAATCCCGGTGCAGTACGCGAAGCGCATGATCGGTCGACGAATGTATGGCGGCACCTCGACCTATTTGCCGTTGAAGGTGAACCAGGCCGGTGTCATCCCGGTCATCTTCGCGTCGTCCTTGCTCTACATTCCGTCGCTTGCGACCCAGGTCTGGAGCAAGAACGTCGGACTCGCGACGTGGATCAGCAACTATCTGTCGCCGACGAGCGCGCACCCGACCTACCTACTCGCCTACGCGGTATTGATCATTTTCTTCACGTTCTTCTACGTGGCGATCACCTTCAATCCCGACGAAGTCGCCGACAACATGAAGAAGTACGGCGGCTTCATTCCCGGTATCCGTCCAGGTCGCCCCACGGCCGAATACCTGAGCTACGTGCTGTCGCGCATCACGGTTCCTGGCGCCACCTACCTCGCGATCATCGCGGTCCTGCCCGAGCTTGCGCTGTCCTTCGTCGGCAGCACCCAGGCGTTCCCCTTCGGCGGTACCTCGATCCTGATCATCGTGGGTGTTGGCCTCGACACCGTGAAGCAGATCGAGAGCCAGCTCATGCTGCGCAACTACGAGGGATTCCTCCGGTAGGCCGCCCGTGCGATTGGTCCTGGTAGGTCCGCCAGGGGCTGGAAAAGGGACCCAAGCTCAGTTCATCGCATCCCATCTGTCCGTGCCCAAGATCTCGACCGGCGACATCTTCCGGTTGAACGTCACCCAGGGCACTCCGCTCGGGCACGAGGCGAAGCGGTACATGGACGCCGGCGATCTGGTCCCCGACGAGGTCACCATCGCGATGGTCAAAGATCGCCTGAACGAGGACGACGCACGCGATGGTTTCCTGCTCGACGGATTTCCTCGCAATGTCGCGCAGGCGGAGGTGCTCGACGATTTCCTTGACGAGCTGGGTTCGCCGCTTTCCGTCGTCCTCGAACTCGTTGTCGACGACGACGAAGTGGTGCGGCGGCTGTCGGGCCGGCGAACCTGCGAGGAATGCGCCCACGTATGGCACGTGCTGTTCGACCCACCGACGGTCGAGGGCATCTGCGACCAATGTGGTGGCAAGCTGTTCCAGCGCGACGACGACCGCGAGGAGACGATCCGGCATCGGCTCGAGGTCTACGCCGATCAGACCGCGCCCCTCGTGGGCTACTTCGCCGCGCGCGGCCTGCTCGAAGGCATCGACGCGACCGGCCCCGTCGAAGACGTCACCGCGCGCGCGGTCGCATCGCTGAGACACTGGAACCGTTAGGGCACCGATGGACGCCCCTCGGCACCGTGATCAAGCAGTTAGGCGCAACCGCACCAGCGCGACGTTGCTCCTAAATGCTTGATCAACGCAGTAGTTGGCACTGGGAGTAGCTCATGATTCATCTGAAGTCGCCCGCCGAGATCGCAAAGATGCGGACGGCGGGGCTCGTCGTAGCTGCGGCACTCGAAGCCGTCCGCGCGGCGATCGCGCCGGGTGTGACGACGGCCGACCTCGACGCGGTCGCCGAGAAGACGATCCGCGACGCCGGCGCAACCTCGAACTTCAAGGGCTACAAGGCGGGCGGCGACGTGCCTTACCCGGCAACTATCTGCGCATCGATCAACGACGAGGTCGTGCACGGGATCCCGAGCAAGCGGCGGGCGCTTCGCGAAGGTGACGTGATCTCGATCGACTGTGGAGCGATCGTCGACGGCTGGCACGGCGACTCCGCCTTCACCGCTGGCGTCGGCGAGATCGACCCGGCCATCGCCCGAATGCTCGACGTCTGCGAGGAGTCGATGTGGCGAGGGATTGCCGCGGGTCTCGCAGGAGGGCGGCTGAGCGACATCGGGCACGCGGTCGAGAGCTACGTCCACTCGCAGGGCCGGTACGGCATCGTGCAGGAGTACGGCGGTCACGGCATCGGCACCGCGATGCACCAGGACCCGCACGTGCCCAACCACGGCAAGCCCGGCAAGGGCGTGCGGTTGCAGCCCGGCCTTACCCTCGCGGTCGAGCCGATGATCATGATGGGCGCCCATCGCGTCGTCACGCTTGACGACGACTGGACCGTTTCGACCTTCGACGGCAGCTGGGCCGCGCACTTCGAACACACTTTTGCCGTGACACCGGACGGACCGATCGTGCTCACGGCTCCCGACGGCGGCGCGGCTGCGTTGGGCCGCCTGCTCGGTGCCGACCGGTCGGGTGCGGGTGCGGGTGCGCGTTGACGCTTGACGGCCAGCCCTTCGACCCCTCGCTTCGGGTCTCGGACGCCGACCGCGACCGCGTCACAGGCCAGCTTCGTGAAGCGTTCGCCGAGGGCCGGTTGACGGCTGAGGAGTTCCACGAGCGGGCCGGGCAGGCGCTGGCCGCTCGCACCGGCGCGGATCTGATCGCTCTGACGGCCGACCTGCCAGCGCCTACTCCACCCGCGGTTTCGGGTGCAGCGTCGGTCGCTCAATCGGCCCTGCAGCCGGTGCGCAGTGGCGAGCTTCGCCGGATCTGGACCGCGTGGGCCTCGATGGCGATCTTGCTGACCGCCGTGTGGGTGCTGACCGCTGTCACATCGAGTTCGGTGCCGGTGTTCTGGCCGGCCTGGCCGCTCGGGATCACCGGCGCGCTCGGGCTGGTTCGGACGATCAACATCCGCAATGCCGATAATGGGCCTGGCCCGTACCCCGGGCCTGACCCTGGCCGGTACGGGCCGAATGACCTGCGTCGGCGCGAGGCCCGCCGCGACATCCGCCGAGGACGCCGGTCTCGCTGATCAACAGCGGCCGCGGGTCGTGCTGATCAACAGCGGCCCTCGGTTTCGCATTCGCGGGGGTGGTCGCGTAGACTCCACAGTCGGTCCGTCGTCAAATCCGCTCTTCGGCTGCAAGAGCTGGATCGACGCGTGCCAGCATGCATTTCAACGGTCAGTCAGTAACGGTCAGTATCGGTCAACGGAACGCGGAGGACATGGCGAAGAAAGACGGGGCCATCGAGATCGAAGGCCAGGTCGTCGAGCCTCTCCCGAACGCCATGTTCAGGGTTGAGCTCGCGAACGGCCACAAGGTACTCGCTCACATCAGCGGCAAGATGCGAATGCACTACATCCGCATCCTTCCCGGAGACCGAGTCGTCGTCGAACTCAGCCCGTACGACCTGACCCGTGGCCGAATCGTCTACCGCTACAAGTAAGGCCGCTACACCTAAGCCAGCCAGCAACGTTGGGCGTCCCGGACGCCTCATTACGTCCAGGAGTACCTCATGAAGGTCAAGCCGAGCGTCAAGAAAATGTGCGACAAGTGCAAGGTGATTCGCCGTCACGGGCGAGTCATGGTGATCTGCGAAAACCTGCGCCACAAGCAGCGTCAGGGCTGAGCGAGCGCTAGCGACCGAAGCGCTGGCGCTCATCAACACAGTCAGGGCTGAGCGAGCGCTACCAGCAAGATCGCCGCAGTACGCGAGCCGCAACCGTCGTCCAACGAGCTTCTCGGACGACGAACCCCCGGTCGGAGGCCGGGGCCCTATCTGGGC
>JBOGEK010000153.1:0-21698 GCA_050743645.1 Acidothermaceae bacterium | reverse complement strand
TCATCAGCCCGTTGCTCGGGCCGCGCTGCCGGTTCTATCCGAGCTGCAGCGACTATGCCGCGCGGGCGATTCGCGCTCATGGTTTGGGTCGCGGCACGTTGCTCGCGGCCCGGCGGCTGGTGCGGTGCCATCCGTGGAACCCCGGCGGCTACGACCCCGTTCCACCCGCTGGAGGCGATCGCTCGACCCGTACGTCAACCGTTAACCCAGGAGTAACCCGGTGCCGCACGCCCTGAACTGGCTCTACACGATCATTACGAAGGTCGTGCTGGCGATCCATGCTGTCCTGGCGCCGATTTTTGGCTCAAGCAGCGGAGTCAGCTGGGGCCTGTCGGTCTTCTTCTTAACACTGCTCGTGCGCATCCTGCTGTTCCCGCTGTTCGTCAAGCAGATCAAGTCACAGCGGTCGATGTCCGAACTCGCGCCAAAGATCAAAGAGTTGCAGGCCAAGCACAAGGGCGACCGGGAGCGGCTCGGCGCCGAGACGATGGCGCTGTACAAAGAACACGGTGTCAACCCGTTGATGGGTTGTCTCCCGCTGGTCTTGCAGGCACCGGTGTTCTACGCGCTCTTCCACGTGTTGCGGTACATCTCCGAGTACGGCGGCACCAACCAGCGCGTGCCGACCGGCGGGTTCCAATACGGCTGGAGCGCGGCGCAGTTGCAGAGCGCCGGGCATGCACACGTCTTCGGTGTCCCACTTGCTCTTGGTTTTCGAACCGCTTCGAAGGCGCCGCTGTTCGATGCCAGCACCACCACGGTCAAGGTCGTCACAGTGGTCGCCATCCTCGTGATGGCCACCACGACATTCATGACCCAGCGCCAGTTGATGGCGCGCAACGCCGCCTCCGGCAGTCCGATGGCGTCGCAACAAAAAATGATGCTGTACGTCTTGCCGCCGCTGTTCGCCCTGTTCGGACTCAACTTCCAGATGGGCGTGCTCATTTACTGGGTGACAAGCAACGCGTGGTCACTGGGTCAGCAACACTTCGTGATCCGCTCGATGCCCATCGTGGTTGCAGGAGCCGCGGGAGGCGCGGGCGGCCAGTCGAGTGGCGCGGCCGGTAAGGACGGCAGCTCGGGCAGCTCGGGTGGTCTTGGCGGGCTCGTGCGCCGCGACAAGAAGGCCCCGCCGCCACCGCCGCCACCGCCAGTGGTGATCCGTCGGCAGCAAAGTGGCGGCCGACCCCCTAAGAGCAAGCGAGACGGACGCCGCCCGCAGCGTCCAGGTAGCCCGCGCTGATCGATGGCCGAACCAGGTCACCATCCGATCAGTGCAAGGCAGCCATCACCATCGTCGTCAATTCAGGAGGCCCTCGTGGCAGGCACGACCGACAATCACCTCGACATCGATGAGCCCGACGTCGTCCAGGGTGTCGACGAGGGTGTCGATGAGGGAGCCGCTCACGGTGTCGACCATGATGTCGAGGGCGTTGCCGCTGGAGAAGTGGACGGCGAAGTCGCCGACGCTGGCACCCGCCGGCACGACAGCGAGCCGCCGGCGGATCTACTCGAGCGCGAAGGTGAAGCGGCAGCCGACTACCTCGAAGGCTTGCTCGACATCATCGACGCCGACGGCGACATCGATATGGACGTCGAGGGTGATCGTGCGGTGGTCTCGGTCATCGGCGATCGGCTGCGGCACCTGGTTGGCCCGGGTGGCAACGTTCTCGATGCTCTTCAGGAGTTGACCCGCCTCGCAGTCGCCCGCGAGACCGGCGTCCGAAGCCGGTTGATGCTCGACGTCGGTGGTCACCGGGCTCGTCGACGTTCTGAACTCACCCAAGTGGGAACTCAGGCCGCCGAAAAGGCGGTGACGACGGGTCAGCCGGTGCACCTCGATCCGATGACGGCGTTCGAACGCAAGGTCGTGCACGACGCGGTCGCGGCCGCTGGCCAGCTCAGCGAGTCGGAAGGCGTCGAGCCCGAACGCCGGGTGGTGGTTCTACCGGCCCGCGCCGACGCCACGGGCCCGTCAGTCGCCGAAGCCGGCGAAGCGGAAACGACGTCCGGTAGCTAGCCGACACCGTGGTGACCGACATTGCTGTGGTCGAACCGCCACCGCTGGCAGCCGACGTTTTCGGATCGCGACTCGACATCGCGATGCGGTACGTCGGGTGGCTGACCGGCACCGGCGTCGAGCGCGGTCTCGTCGGGCCGCGCGAGTCCGAGCGAATCTGGCAACGGCACGTCCTGAATTGCGTAGGCGCCAGCGCGCTGGTCCCCCCGAACTGCTCGGTCATCGACATCGGCTCGGGTGCAGGCTTGCCTGGCGTTGTGCTCGCCATCGCGCGACCCGACCTCGACATCGTGCTCGTCGAAAGCATGCTTCGGCGGACCACCTTTCTGGACGACGTGGTAGCTGACCTCGGTCTGTCGCGGGTGACGATTCACCGCAGTCGGGCCGAGGATTTGCGCAATGCCGGCCTGTCGGCCGACGTTGTGACCGCGCGCGCGGTGGCACCGATGGATCGCCTGGCCGGCTGGGCCGCGCCGTTACTGGGCGACAACGGTCAACTTGTGGCACTCAAGGGCAGCGGCGTGGTCGACGAGGTTGCGCAGGCGTTACCGGCCTTGCGAAGCGCCCGCCTAGGTGCGGGCCGGCTTGTTGCCGTGCTGCCTGGCACACCCGACGACGGCGCGACCACCTTCCAGCCTGGCCTGGTCACTCGGGAGCAGGGTCGGTGGCATCTCGACTCGTCCGACCCATCATTTCAGCCCGCAGCCGACGTGGCGGGCGCGTCCTCCGCCGCGGTCGCTGAGGCGGATCGCCTCGCCCTGGTCGCAGCGTTTGGTAAGTCGGCAACGGGACTCTCATCCCGACCATCCGTTGGTCTAGGCTGACGTGCTCGTGCCGTCGAGGTTGCGGGTCGGCATGAGTTCGATGCGGGGGATGAGGCACCGAGGAAGGGAGCGCCCGTGAGTGAGTCACCGACGGGTGCGCATGTTTCACGTGAAACATCGCGGAGTGACTCCGACGTCCTTTCGGTTTCACGTGAAACCAGCGACGTCTTCGCCCCCCCGCAGGCACCACTTGACGGGGCCGGCCGCACCTCCGAGGCGCCAGATGAGACGCCCATCGCAACCGCTACCGCGACAGCCCTACGCGTGCTCGGTGGAACCGACGCGATGCCGCGCCCGGTACGCCGGCGGATCATCACGGTCGCGAACCAAAAAGGCGGTGTCGGCAAGACGACGACCACCGTCAACATCGCGGCCGCACTGGCGTTGCACGGGCTGCGCGTCCTCGTTATCGACCTCGATCCGCAGGGCAACGCATCGACCGCTCTTGGCGTCGACCACCATTCCGAGATCCCTTCGGTCTATGACCTGCTGATCGAGGGGAAGACCGTCGCCGACGTGGCAGTCCCAGTCGAGGGGCTGAATAGCCTGGCCTGCGTCCCCGCGACCATCGATCTCGCGGGCGCTGAGATAGAACTGGTATCTCTTGTTGCCCGCGAATCTCGGCTGCAGCGGGCGCTGGCGGAGGTCGATTCAGACGTTGACTACATCCTCATCGATTGCCCGCCGTCGCTTGGACTGCTGACTGTCAACGCTCTGGTCGCCGGTGAAGAGGTGCTGATCCCGATCCAATGCGAGTACTACGCGCTCGAGGGACTCGGCCAGTTGCTGCGCAACATCGATCTTGTGAAGTCGCACCTCAACAAGGACTTGCACGTCTCGACGATCCTGCTCACGATGTACGACGCCCGCACCCGCCTGGCGTCGCAAGTCGCGGACGACGTACGAGCGCACTTCGGGGACACCGTCCTTCGCACGGTGATCCCACGAAGTGTCCGCGTCTCCGAGGCGCCGAGTTACGGCCAGACCGTGATCACCTACGATCCGGCGTCACCCGGCGCGCTGTGTTATCTCGACGCAGCCCGCGAGATCGCCGACCGGGGCGCCGAGATCACCGGACTCAACGGGCCGACGGTGCATGGCCGGCCTACCGTGCTTGACGGGCCGAGCGAGAACAACCGGCCGAGCGAGAACAGTGCAGAAACTGCGGCTGGTAGCGCAAGTCGGCCCGATGGAGGGGATCGTTCGTGAACACGCGACGCGGCGGACTCGGCCGAGGGCTCGGTGCGCTGATCCCGACCGCGCCGACCAGTGCGCCCACCATCGACCCGACGGCGCCCGCGACGAGTACCGCGACCAACGCCGCCGCGGGCGCGTCACCGGCGGACGTATCACCCTCGGGATCTCCTACTGGCGCCCCGAGCGCCGGTCGCGCCCGAAATGGAGCCGCGGCGACCGGCACGCCGGCAGCTGAATCGTCGTCCGACATGGTCCCCGTGCCGGGGGCGCGGTTCGCCGAACTTCCGGTGCGCGAGATCAGGCCGAACCCCAAGCAGCCACGGCAGATTTTCGACGAAGCCGCGCTCGACGAGCTCGCGCACTCGCTGCGCGAAGTCGGCTTCCTCCAACCCGTCGTGGTTCGCGCTGCCGGTGACGGGCAGCCCGGCTATGAACTGGTGATGGGCGAACGCCGTTGGCGCGCTGCCCAGCAAGCGGGTTTCGATGCCATTCCGGCGATCATCCGCGAGACCGGCGACGACATCTTGCTGCGTGACGCGTTGCTCGAGAACTTGCACCGCGAACAGCTGAACCCGCTCGAAGAAGGTGCGGCGTATGCGCAGCTCCTCGACGAATTCGGCGCTACCCACGACGAGTTGGCGAAGCGGATCGGGCGTTCGCGTTCCCAGGTGAGCAACACGATCCGGTTGTTGAACCTGCCGCCATCGGTGCAGCGCAAGGTAGCGGCAGGGGTGCTGTCGGCCGGTCACGCCCGCGCGCTACTGACGCTCGACAACGCCGACGCACAGGAGAACCTGGCGCAGCGCGTCGTCGCCGAAGGACTGTCGGTGCGCGCGGTCGAAGAACTCGTCGCAGTCGGCGAGCCCGGCACGGGCCGCCGACAGGCACCACGGGCGGCACGTCGCCGCGCGCCCGCCCTCGAGACGCTAGCCGCCAACCTGTCGGACCATTTCGAGACCAGGGTGCGCGTCGATCTCGGCCGGAGTCGAGGCAAGATCACTATCGACTTCGCCTCGATCGACGATCTCGAGCGGATCGTTGCCTCGATGGCGCCGGCGTTGAAACCCGACGCGGCGTCACTCGCTGAACCCGACGCCAGCGCAACGACGAACTGAACCCGACGCCAGCTGACGGACGGCGAACTACGCGGGCGCGCCCGGTGTCGAGCGGCCACGCACCGCAGCCTGCTGGAGCAGGTCGCGACACAACGTACCGAGGTCGAGGTCGACGCAGGCGGCAGCCAGCGGCAGCAGGCTCGTCGCCGTCATGCCTGGCGACACGTTGGTCTCGAGGTATTCGATCTCGCCGCGCGCCGTCACGATGACGTCGGTCCGTGACAGGTCGCGCAGTCCCAGCGCGCGATGCGCGGTCACGGCGACGTCGGCGGCAGCTTTGGCGAGGGCTTCGTCGAGCCGCGCTGGAACGTGATACTCGGTCATGCCGGCGGTGTAGCGCGCGGCGTAGTCGAAGGTGCCGCTGAGCGCCTCGATCTCGACGGCGGGTAGGGCGACCGGCCCGGTCACGCCGTCGTCGATGACGCTGATTGCGAGTTCGGTGCCAGACACGTGCCGTTCGAGCAGCGCGACGCTGTCGTATGAGTAGCAAACCACCATCGCCTGCGGCAGATCTTTGACATCGCGGACGACGGAAACCCCTAACGCTGAACCGCCGCGTGCGGGCTTGACGACCAGCGGAAGGCCGAGTCGCTCGACCACGCGGTCGAGCAGCACCGCGCCGCCGAGGTCGCGGAAGGCTGCGTGCTGCAACGCGACAGACGCTGGAGTGCGCAGCCCCGCGCGCGCGACGACGGCCTTGGCAACCGCCTTGTCGAACGCCAGGCGGGCCGCTGATCCGGTGGCCCCCACGTAGGGCACGCCGCTGAGGTCGAGCGCGTCGCGCAGCGCGCCGTCCTCGCCTTCGATGCCGTGCACCGCCACGAAGACTGCGGCCGGTGGGTCGTTGACCAATCGGGGAAGCAGGTGGGCGTCGACGTCGACCAGCTCGACTTCGACGCCGAGCGAGGTGAGCGCGTCGGCCACTCGCCGCCCCGATGACAGCGAAACTTCACGCTCGAACGAGACACCCCCGGCGAGCACCAGGACGTGCCCCAAATCACTCATCAGGTGCCCTGGCCGTTGGTGGGAGTGACTGCCTGATCACGGCCGAAGGTTGCGGCGATCTCGAGTTCGTCGGCGAGGACGGCGGCAAGCCGGCGGACACCTTCGCGGATGCGATCAGGCTCGGGAAGGCTGTACGACAGCCGGAGGTTGCGCTTGCCTTGGCCATCGGCGTAGAAACCCACACCGGGCACGTACGCGACCCGGCCCTGGATCGCGCGCGGCAGCATGGCTTTCGCATCGATACCGTCTGGCAGCGTGACCCAGACGTAGAAGCCACCTGCCGGGTGGGTCCACGACGAGCCGACGGGAAATGAAGCCGTCAGCGATTCGAGGCACGCGTCGCGGCGGGCGCGGTACAGCTCGCGGAAGACCTTGACCTGCTCCTGCCACGGGTGATGGGCGAGGAACTCGGCGACCACGTACTGCGAGAGCGCGACCGGGCACAAAGTGGTGGCTTCGCTTGCCATCACAATCTTTTCTTTCACGCCGGGAGGCGCGAGCACCCAGCCGACCCGCACGCCCGCAGCGAAGGTCTTGGAGAACGACCCGAGATAGATGACGCCTTCGCTCACCCGCGAGCGCAACGCCGGCAGCGGAGGCCCGTCGAATCCGAGCAGACCGTAAGGATTGTCTTCGAGCACCAGCAGCCCGGCCTCGGCGCAGATCGCCAGGATCTCATCGCGCCGCTCCTCGACGAGCGTGATTCCGGCCGGATTGTGGTAGTTCGGCACCGTGTAGAGGAACTTGGCGCGTCGTCCTTCTTTCGCGACCCGCGCGATCGCCTCGCGCAGGGCTTCGGGCACCAGCCCGGCGTCGTCCATCGTGACGTGCACGACGTCGGCCTGGTACTGCGTGAACGTGCCGAGCGCGCCGACATACGAAGGCGCTTCGGCGATCACGACGTCGCCCGGGTCGAGGAAGATGCGCGAGACCACATCGAGAGCTTGCTGCGAACCGACCGTGACGACGACGTCGTCGGGCGACGCGGAGATGCCTTCGAGGGCCATCACGCCGCAGATCAACTCGCGCAGCCGATCGTCGCCCTGCCCGCCCATGTATTGCAGCGCCTTGGCGCCCATCTCGGAGATCAGCTTTGCCGTCATTTCGCCGATGACGTCGAGCGGTAAAGCGCTGACGCACGGCGATCCGCCACCCATGCCGATGATCTCGGGCCGGTTTGCCACTGCGAAAAGTGCTCGAATCTCGGACGTCGTCATGCCGTGCGTGCGCGCGGCGTAGCGGTCGACGTAGGGGTCGAGGCGCGACCCACCTGACATCTCCACCGAAAGACCTCCCCGCGTCATCGCGGGGAAGCCCCGGATCGGACGCGCATCGAGACAAGAACGTGCGGGAAAAGGAACCACCAGGCTACCTTCCGCACGCTGCCGTGCCTCATGGATTACGCGACGGCCGGGCTGTGCCTACGATGACCACAAGCGAATCTAGACAAACCGCCGACAGAAGTTCGGCTCGATTCAACGGTTTTCATGCTGATGTGCGGAGGGGCAGCGATGTCGCGACGTGTCGTGAGCTTCACGCTCGACAACCTCGGCGATCTTCCGGGCCGCTGCCGCAAATGCGTCTTCTGGGAGCTTGATCCAGTCAGCGGATCACGCGCCACCGAAGCGGGCGATCCGGCGCTTGAAAAAGAAGCCTGGGTTTCGGCGATGCTGCTGGAGTGGGGGAGCTGCGGCAAGCTCGTCCAGGTCGACGGCGTGACAGCGGGATACGTGCTTTACGCCCCTCCGGCATACGTGCCGCGTTCTGCTGCCTTTCCGACCAGCCCGGCGAGCCCCGACGCTGCGCTGCTGATGACCGCATTCGTCTTGCCCGAGTTCACCGGTGGCGGCTTGGGCCGGCTACTCCTTCAGTCAGCCGCGAAGGACCTTACTCGGCGCGGGGTGAAGGCGATCGAGGCCTTCGGTGACTCACGCTGGGAGGCTCCGGCCTGCGTTCTCCCTACAGATTTCCTGCTATCACTGGGATTTAAGACCGTTCGCCCGCACATCAGGCATCCACGGCTGCGGCTCGATCTCAAGACCGCATTGTCGTGGCGAGAGGACGTCGAGGGAGCCCTTGAGCGGCTGCTCGGGTCGGTGGGCTCGGAGGGGGCGCTTCGCCCGATCTAGAGTCGGCAGCGAACGGGCAGCCCGATTTCCCTTATAGATTAGGCAAAAGCAGCGGCTTGGCCGAGCTGGATCGCGGCGGCTATCGGGATCTCGGCTGGTGCGTACAACCGCTGGATGGCCACAACGATCGCTTCGGCCAGCACGTCTCGAAACTCAGCCGTCGAGAGTCGGGAGGCATCGCCGGCATTGGTGAGATAGCCGAACTCGACGCGCACGGCTGGCATGCGGGTACTTCGCAACAACTCCCACGTCTTCGAATGACTTCGGCAGTCGGCAAGGTCGGTGACCGCAAGCACCTCCGCTTGGATCAGCTCGGCGAGCCGTGCGCCCACAAGTGAGCGATCTTTCGAGGTGCCGTAGTAGTAGGTAGAAAAGCCATGCGCCGCTGGGCTCTTGGCGCCGTCGACGTGCAAAGACACCAGCAAGTCAGCCTCGGCAGCGTTGGCGAACGCGGCCCGCTCGGCATCGGTCGGCGGGTCGTCAGTGTGTTCGAGCGAGCCTTCGCCGCCCCTGGTGCGAAAAGCCTGTGCGCCGGCTGCGGCGAGCCGGCCCTCGATGCGGTTGGCAATATCGTCGACCAGGCTCGACTCGTCGAGTGGGCCGCCGGTGCCGTCGGTGGCGCCGCGATCACGACCGCCGTGACCAGGATCGATAACGATGAACTTGCCGGCGAGCGTCGGGCCGGCGTGATGGAGCCGCTCGTATTCGCGCAGTTCGTTGGCCTTGCCGCCGACGACAGTGCGCGCGAGCTGCCGCAACGCCCGCAAGGTTGCGGGCCCGCAGGTGCCATCAGCCGGCAGTCCGACGTTGCGTTGGAACTCGCGGAGGGCGTTTTCGGTTCGCGGGCCGAAGACACCATCGGCTCGACCGCAGTCGAAACCCATCTCGATAAGACGCTGCTGCAAACCTGCAACGTCGTCACCGACGTAGGGATGGCGCACCGCGTACGACAAGATGCGGTCGCCCAACCGCCAGCGCGCTTCGTCGAGAGCCCGGTAGGTCTCGCTGTCGACGATGCCGTCGATTCGCAGCCCTCGCTCTTGCTGGAACGAACGCACCGAGCGATCGACCGCTGGGTCGAATACCTCGAGATCTGAGGGCTCGGAGTCGCCCGCACCTGCCGCGTTGAGACCGACGGCAAGGAAGCCCAGCTGTACCAGCCGATGCCGCAACTCGAGCACGGCGGCACCCCGCACACCGAGTCGAAGCGGCTCAGTGACACCGAGTCGGGAGGACTCAGCGGCGCCCGGCAGGGACGGCACGGTATCGCGGCGGCGCGGTGGTTGAGGTTGTTGCATGGGCGAGGTCCTCGTTGATCGATTCGGGAACCGATCGCCCATCGTAGCGGCTTGGACGACGCCTTCCAGTCGCTCCGTCATGCGAACTCAGGGCACTCAGAGCAACTCAGACGAACCTGGACCAACTCAGAGGAAGGCTTCCAGATCCTTCAACAACGCTGACTTCGACTTGGCGCCGATGATCTGCTTGACGACCTGCCCGCCCTTGTACACGTTCAGGGTGGGAATCGACAAGATCGAGTAGGCACGCGCGGTCTCAGGGTTCTCGTCGATGTTCAGCTTGACGACGCGAACCTTGTCGGCGTGCTCCGCGGCGATCTCTTCGAGAACCGGTGCCACCATGCGGCACGGTCCGCACCATTCCGCCCAGAAGTCGACCAGCACCGGGGTATCGCTGCTCAAAACGTCGTTTGCAAAGGTGGCGTCGGTGACTGATGGGGTGGAGGCTCCCACGGTCGGCTCCTGTCGTCTGGTGTCGTTGCTGTTTGGTGGCTGTCGGGTGGCTGTAGTTGTTGCGGCGGATGGACTCGGCTTCAGGAGACGGCGGCGGCGACCTGGGCGTTCTGCTCGGCGTGTCGAGCCGCAAGCCATCGCTCGGCGTCGAGCGCCGCTGCGCATCCGCTGCCGGCGGCCGTGATGGCCTGCCGGTAGGTGTGGTCGACGACATCGCCACAGGCGAAAACGCCGTCGAGGTTGGTGCGCGTCGACTGGCCCTGGACCTTTACGTATCCGGCTTCGTCGAGATCGACTTGGCCGCGAAATAGCTCGCTGCGCGGATCGTGGCCGATCGCGACGAACAGGCCGGTGACGGGCAGCTCGGATTTCGCGCCGGAGACGGTGTCGCTCAGCGTGACCGCTGCGACCTTGTCGTCGCCGCTGACGTCGGTAACCGCGGAGTTCCAGCGGAACGAGATCTTGTCGTTTGCTAGCGCCCGATCCTGCATGATCTTGCTGGCTCGCAGGGCATCACGCCGATGGACGACGGTGACGCTGCGAGCGAACTTGGTCAGGAAGGTGGCTTCTTCGAGGGCTGAATCACCGCCGCCGACGACGGCGATGTCTTGGTCGCGGAAGAAGAATCCGTCGCAGGTTGCACAGGCGGATACGCCGTGGCCGAGCAACCGCGCTTCGTTCTCGAGCCCGAGGTACCGGTACTTGGATCCGGTGGCGATGATCACGGCGCGCGAGCGGTAGGTGGCGTCGCCGACCCGAACCACCTTGACCGGCCCGGTCAGGTCGACCTCGGTGGCGTCGTCGGTGATCAGTTCAGCGCCGAACCGCGCCGCTTGCTTACGCATGTTGTCCATCAGGTCGGGGCCCATGATGCCGTCGGGGAACCCCGGAAAGTTCTCGACCTCGGTGGTCGTCATCAGCGCGCCGCCGGCGCCGATTGCGCCCTCAATCACCAGCGGACGAAGATCGGCACGCGCTGTGTACAACGCAGCGGTGTAACCCGCCGGACCAGACCCGATGATGATGACGTCGCGCGATTCGCCTGCGTCGCTTTCGCGATCGGGCGCCTCGAAGTTCGACGCCGTGGCTTTGCTCACCCAGACCTACCCATGCTCGTACCTGCGCGTTTTCAGGCTGTGCGTACCGCTACCCGGGTTGGTTGCCCCCGGGCTTGCCCGTGTTCGTGAATGCAACCGGCTCAACAGATCCTAGGCTCAACAGATTCCCACTCACGCCTGTGACGTCGTCCGCGGGCGCCTTGCCGTGGCTTGATCCAGCGTCGGCCCGGGTCGGTCGGCATCGTCGGTGCCACCGAGTGGCGCGCCACTCTCCAGGTGCTTCACCCGATCATTGATCAGGCCGACGACCTGCTCGGCAGGCCATCCGTCTGTGATCTCTGGAGGCATGGAGTTCAAGCCGTCACGGAGGTCTGCGGACAGTGAGTTGAGGTGCTCGGCAACCTCGGCGGGCGTGAGCCCCATGGCGATGCCCTCGTCGGTGAGCGCCTGCCGGTCCACCTTTGCGAGATTGACCTGCCCACCGATCGGTGCAGCCATTTTGCCGTCCAAGTCGGGATAGACGAGCGTGCACAGCGAGTCGTACAGCGGCGCGAGGCGCACCTTGCCATCGTCGAGTAATAGCGAGTAGTTCTTGCCGTGGCCGTCCTCGTCTCCGGCGATGGCGCGGAACGCTACCTGGCGAAACAGCTCAGCGATCGCCTGCCGGGGCGTGTCCGCCCAGACCCGAAGCAGCTTCGCCATGTTCTCGCTCGGTCGGCCGATGTTGTACTTGTGCTTTGGCCGAATGCCATTCGCCTGACACATGTCTTCTTGGTGCAACCGCTTGATCGTGTCTCCGTCGACACGTCGGTCGTAGCGCTCGGCGATCAGTACCGAGGTCCCGCCCATCTTCTCGACCCAGACGCGATGCGATGTGAGACCGGCGATCCGGCCGAGGTGCATGACGAGAGCCTCGTTTTCGGCGCTGTGTGGCCACGTGGTCGTCGGCTTCGCGATATGCGTGGAAGGCGCTCCCTCGAGCGGCTCGCGCCAGGTTCCGTGGATGCGCGCCAGAAGCAACTTGTCCTGCGCGCCGGCAAGTGACATCCGGATGCCTCGCGCGGGGTCGGCGCCCAGGGGTCGAGTCGGAATGTTGCGGATCATCGACGCGAGCTGTTCGTCGGTCAGTGGTTCGCTGTACTCACCCGGTCCGGGCGGTTCGGCCCCGGCTGGGACGACGACGATCGCGCCAGCGCAATCACGCCCATACTCGGCCAGCAGCAGCATCGTGTCGGCAGGGGTGGCCGGGGCTCCATCGGAGTCGAGCTTCGTGCCCCTGATCTGTGCGGCGGCCGCGGCCAGGGCGCGCCCTTCCGGGAGAAGGCCCTCCAGGAATGCGCGCGCCTTCACCGGTTCGCTCGGGCCCGGCGTTGGTAATGAGCACGACAGCAGCGGCGCCTCGGCGCCGTATTGTTCCGCGATCTCCTCTGTATAGCTGATGCGCACCTTGGCGCCGCGGCTGCTCGTGACGGTCCGCGCGAGGAGTCGTTCGCCGAGCCGGAGGTCCAGATCCACCATCATTTAGCCCCGGGGCCGGATCGCGAGTTCGAGGTTCAGCGCGGCCAGTGCGTCGAAGAGCTGCTCGATTGCGCGGGTCTGGTGCCCGTTCTCGATCTGGGCGATCGCGAATCTGTTCGTTCGTGCGCGCTCGGCCAGGTCAGTCTGGCTCAGTTCAGCCGTCTCACGCGCAGCGCGGATCACCCGCCCAAGCGCCTCTGGTGACCGGATCGGCGTAGACCGGCGGGGGGTCGCCGTTGACATATCCTCACACTGCCTCTCGCTGAGTCCTATGTGACGATACTCCAACATTCATGACTGGACGGCTCGATGTTGGCATTTACTAACATGACAGCCGTCCCGCCCCGGTTCGCCTGCGGGTAAGGAGGGCCCGCGGCGCGACCCGGCTCAGGACGTCGGCAGCGTGGCGAAGAACGACACATCGCCGTCCTTCGCGCAATCAGCGGTGTAGTACTCGACGTAGAGGTCGAGCGTGTTCGGGATCGTCGGGTCGGTCAACACGATGATCGTCGCCGGCTGGCCATCGTAGATCGCGTAGTCGACGAGCACCGGCGTCACCGACTGGCCGACCAGCGCGACGATGCAGGCCTGCAGCGCGGCATTGCTGGCGAGCGGTCCGCTGGGCGCGGTAGGTGCGGTCACTTTCGTACCGAACGCGCTCGCGCTCGGCGCCTGGGCGCCTGCGCTTACTGCCGGCGCGGCGGTGGCAGCCGACGCGGCTGCCGACGGCGACGCGGCTGGCGCGTTGAACTCGGGCGCGCTGCCGCCGGCAGCAGCGGCCACATGGCCGCTGGCGAGTGGGGTGAGCCCTTTGTACAACTGGGCGCCGCCCGGCACGTGACTGAGCACCACCGCGGCGACCTGGTTGCGGATGGCGTTCTTGTCGTAGTCGTTACCCGAGGCGAGCACGACGGCCCTGTCACCAGCGATCGCCGAACTTGCGCCCTTGCTGGCTTGCTTCGTTCCGCCGCTGCTGGTGACGACGGCGGCGATGCCGGTGCCGACGACGACCACGGCGAGCACCGCGATGGCTGCAGCCGCCGGAAAGTGCGCAAATCGCCGTCCGGAAAGTCGCTGCGAACGATCCGCGCGCGACGGCAGCACCGAAATGGCGGCAGCAGCCGGCTTTTCGGCACGCGCGGCATCGACTTCGGCGCCGAGTGCCGACTCGATGCGTGCGGCGATCTCGTCGGGCATCGCGACAGGCGGCAGCGACCGCAAGGTCTGGCGAAGGCGGCGCAAGGCCGCGACATCGCGGGTGCACTGCTCGCAGCTGGCCACGTGGTCGGAAACGTCGGCGGGAATCTCGGCGGAAACGTCGGCCTGATCGGGCATGTCGGCGAGTTCGGCGAGCGTCTCCGGCTCCGGATGCGGGGTGTTCACCGGAGGTCCTCTCGTTGGTGCGTCATCGGGGATTCGACGCTGTCGACGTTGTCGAGGTTCCCGCTCGCACCATTCTTCGGGCCATCACCTGAGTCACCGCCGGGCGTGCTGTTCAGGTGCGCAAGCAGCGGCGCGAGCTTCGCCCGACCGCGCGCACACCGGCTTTTCACGGTTCCGGTCGGCACGTTGAGCATGGCGGCGACGTCATCGACGGGATAACCCTCAATGTCGACCAGCACGATCGCGGCTCGCTGTTCGATCGGCAGCGTCGCTAGAGCGGCATGGACGTCGGTTGCCAGTTCCCGCTCGGCGACTTCGTCACGAGTGATCGCGGGCGCGTGGTCGTCGTCCGGCAACGCAACCGTCGGACGGCTCGCGCGGCGGCGCAACCGATCGAGGCAGGCGTTGACGACGATCCGGTGCAGCCAGGTGCTGACCTTTGCGTCGCCCCGAAACGTGTCGGCGTGCCGCATCGCCGAGATCAGCGCATCTTGAACCGCGTCGGCGGCTTCGTCGGCGTCGCACAGCGTTCGCAGCGCCACCGCCCAGAGGTGGTCGCGGTGGCGCCGGAAGATCTCGGTGAACGCTTCGGGATCGCCCTCGAGATGACGGCGCAGCAACGCGGCGTCGTCAGACTCGGCTACGCCATCCACGTCATTCGGGCCATCCACGCCGCGAAGCTTAGCGGCGGCCCGATGTCACGATCGGAAACTCACTTCTGCCACGCCGCCCCGGAATCCGCCGCCGCCGGCCGGAAGCTTCGTCAGCCAGACCACCCAATAGCGCGCAGTCGTCGGCTTCGTCGGCCGAAGCGTGACCTGGGCGCCGGCATCTGCGGCGGTGGCGGCGATCGACATCTGTTTGTCGGTAGTCGGCGGCTTCGCACCGTCGCTTTCGAGCAGGACGACGGTGGTGCCGGCACCGAGCAGAGTCAGCTGGACGGCGGAAACCGTGCGGGCAGTACCTAAGTCGATGAGCAAGCCAACCCCGGGCTTTTCGTTGCCGAGCTTCGCGTTGTTGAAGAACGTTTGGGTGTGCCACGCAGTCGAGGGGTTGCCGTCGGCGGCTGCCGGTGCCTCGCCGACGTGCGGGTCGGTGTGATCGCCGTACGGGTCGAACTCGGTGACCCGCTGCGGCACGATGGCGCCGGTCGGGCCAGCCGTCGCGCCGGTCGTCGTCGACGGCGTTGGATCTGTGACCCGGTGGGTGTCGAAGTGCGGATAGATCTTCGGCCCCGTCGTCCAGAACAATCCGGCGATCGCGACGGCGAGAACCGCGACTCCCGCGGCCAATCCGATGCGGGCGCTCCGACGGGCGGGCAACCACGCCCGGCCGGAGGTCCTGCGCCGCGGGTCGACGACTGGAATGGGCGCGGTGTCGGCGCCGTACGGGTGGCCGTCGTCGGCAGCAGGACGCAGCGGCGCGAGTGCAGCCGCGAACGCATCGGGTGTGGTGATCTCGGGAAGGCCGCGGGTGAGCTGGTCGTCGCCTAAGGCGAGCGCGACCGCGAGGTCGATCTCCCTTGGCACGCCGCCACGCACCTGCCGCGGAGTGCGTAGGCGACCGTCGACGAGGGGCGCCGGCGGCAAGTTGCTGACGGAGCGGTCCCCAGGCCACCGCGCGGTCAACGCGGCATAAAGCAGGTGAGCCAGGGCGATCGTGTCGGTGCGCTCGGCACCGTCTGCGGGTTCGTCAGCGAGCGCGACGCCGGCCAACCGGGGCATGCCCGAGGTCGTGAACAGCACTCGACTGGGTGCCGGCGTCATGCCGCAGAGCCCGACGCGGTGCAACGCGGCGACCGCCTCGCAGATGTCGGCCACCAGGTCGATAGCAGCTCCCGGATCGAGCGGACCCGATTGCAACTGCTGCTCGAGCGAGCCGCCCTCGAAGTATTCGGTGACGACGAACACGACACCGGTTGCGTCGCCCGCGTCGTAGACCTTCGCGAGCGCGGGATTGGTCAAGCTCGCGGCGGCGCGTGCCCCGGCGAGCACTCGACCGGCCATCGGATCGTCGTCGTCGACGACCAAAACAGCGACTGGCCGGGCCAGCACCTCGTCACGAGCGCGCCAAAGTTGGCCGACTCGTGACGCGCTACGACCGGGCACCGGGTTCGCCGAACGGTCAGGAACCAACGCTTCGAGTCGATACCGGTCGACGATCAAGATGCCTGGCGCCACGGTAGGTGCGCCGCCCACAGCGACCTCCGTCGGGTACCGAGGTTTGTCAGGATCGGTGTTGCGTCAGGGATTGGTGTTGAGGACTGCTGCTCGTCATGCTATTCCCGCGTACTACTTTGCCTCTTCGCGTTGGGGTACCCCCGCTTGCGGGGAGCTCAAGCGGGACGCACCGCGCCGAAGTACCCGTCGAGGTAGACCGGCTGAATCTGCACGACCGTGCCGGTGTGCGGCGCAGCGAGCATCTGTCCATTACCCAAATAAATGGCGACATGATGAATCGTCGTCGGGTTCGACAGGTCCGTCGCCCAGAACAACAGATCGCCGGCCTGCAACTCACCGAGCGGAACCTTGGTCGCGACAGCGGCGTACTGCTCGGCGGCGGTTCTGGGCAAGGCGACGCCCACCTGGTCGAAGGCCCATTGGGTAAGACCCGAGCAATCCCAAACATCGGGTCCGGAACCGCCGTAGACGTAGGCTTTTCCGAGCTGTGTTGCAGCCGCTTCGATCGCGGCTTGGGCAACCTGGCTCCCGGTCGTGATCACGACGCCGCTTTGCAACGCGGCTTGCCGGGCTGCCGCGAGCATTTGCGCTGCTCGGGCCGCATTGTCGGCGTCGATCTGGGCCTGGATCTGGGCCTCGATCGTCCGCACCTGCGCGTTGGCGTCTTGCAGCGCCTGTCGTTGGCGGGTGAGCAGGTTCTGCACCTGGTTCGCCGCAGCGTCGGCTTGCGCCGTCAGATCATTTTGCGTTTGCAGTAAGGCATCGACGCTTGCTTGCGCCTGCTTCGCTGCCGTCGTCGCCGCATCGATGTGGGCGAGCATGCGGTGGTCGGCGTTGGTCATTGCCGCGACGTCGTGCAGCCCGGTCGCCACCTGATCGGGGTTGATGCCCTGAAGCAGCGTCGCGTACAGGACAAACGTGCCACCCGAGATATACAGCGCGCGGGCGCGTTCGTTCACCGTCGCGCGGTCGGAGTCGACGACCGCCTGGGCAGCCGCGACGCGCTGCTGTGCCAGCCGTTGCTCGCCGACGAGCGTACCTAGCGCCGCTTCTGCCGTGTCGTATTTCTCGCTCGCTTGCTCGGCCTGCGTCTGCAGCGCGCTCACCTGCGCCTGCAGGCTGGCCGCTTGCTGTTTCGCGTCCGCGAGCGGATCGGCGGCCGCCTGGCGGGCACCGCCGAAGGCGACGGCCTGCGCCAACGCGCACCCGACGACCACCACGCCGGCCGCGCGATAGCGCGTCGAAAGCCGCATCGGACGAATGAACAGCGCGGTCATGATCCGATGTACTTGCCGCTGCCACTTGCGACGATGGTCAGCCATGAATGCAACGCGTGGATATGCCGGACGACGAGGGTGGTCGCGGCGCGCTCGATCTTCAGGTCGACCGTGCCGTCGGTCTGCACGTGGACGCTGTCCGTCACCACGATTTCGTCGTGCTCCGACGCCGTGGCCTGCGCCGCCTGCACGGCGGCGTTGAGGGTGTGTTGATCCAGCCAGGCGTGACTCGCAGAGCGCGCCGCGGTGTTCGCGTCGTCTGCTGCGCTGACATGAGCAACGCCGATCGAAAGGCCGTCGAAAGCGACTATGCCGGCGATCGCGATGCCGACGACTATGCGCGTCAACCAGCCGAGGATGATGTCGCCGCTGTCGCGCGGCGCACCTTCGGCTGCGCGGCGCAGCCAGCGCAACTCAGGCAGCCTCGACAGCTCGGGCCATTTCAGTTTCGTCACCTCGACGGTTTAAGTCGGCTCCGAAATGGCGCGGCTTGAGCATCGTTAGGACGAATGGCCGTCACGCCGCACGGCCATTCGGCCGAGCCAGCGAGCTTCGGTGAGGTCTTGGGGAGTCAGAGCCGCGAGCGGACTGCACTGACGAGGTCGGTAGCTTCGGAGATCCGCATGCGACCCGCCAGGGTGATCAGCAACGCCCCACCGATGCCGGCTCCGGCCACCAGCGCCACGACTGCACCGGCAAATCCGTTACCCAGCAGCGATGTGCAGAGCCTCGCGAGACCGAACGCAAAAGCCCCGCCGACGACTGAAGCGACGCCGAGCCGTACATAGGTGCGCAGCACCCGTCGTCCGTCTAATCCGTGCAACCGTCGGCTCAGCGCGCGCGCCGTTAGCAAAGCGGCAAGCCAGTAGGACGCCGAAAATCCCAACGCCAGACCGAAAACCCGACCACCCACCGGCAGAACGGCGTAGAGGATGAGGTCAGCTGCGATGTTCACAAGAGTGGCCACGATGTTGATGAGCGCCGGTGTCTTCGTGTCGCGCAGCGCGTAGAACCCGCGTAGCAGCACCTGAAAAACGCAGAACGGCACGAGGCCGATCGCGAAGGCCACGATCACCCACGCGATGTAGCGAGCGTCGGCGGTGGTGACGTTGTGGTGCCTGAATACGGCTGCGGCCATCTGCGGCGCTAGCGCAATCAGCGCGATAGCAGCAGGGACGACGGCCACGCCCGTCGTGCGTACGCCAGTCGAGAGGTCGGCCCGCAACGACGCTGTGCGGCCCTCGACGGCGTGACTGCTCATGCGAGGCAGTAACGCGGTGATGACCGACACCGCGACGATCGCGTACGGCAACTGGAAGAGTTGATACGCATAGCTGTACGCAGAAAACGTGTCGCCGTGGTGCACGCCGTGCTTTGCCGCTGCCGAGCCCGCGGCACTGCCGAGCTGGGTCACGACCGCGAATCCGATCTGGTTCATCGCGACGTAGACGAGCACCCATCCGCCGAGCTTCGCGATCCCACCGAGACCGGTGCCGCGCCAGTCGAACCGTGGGCGGAACCGAAATCCCGATGCGCGAAGTGACGGCCACAACGCAAGCGTCTGGATGACGACACCCGCGGTGGTGCCGATTCCGAGCAGCATCGTTTGGCCCGACGTCAGCGAGGTCGCGTGCCGATGGGCGACGGCGATGAAGAGGCTGCCGGTGACGATTAGCACGATGTTGTTGAGAACCGGGGTCCACATCGGAGCGGCGAATCGGCCGCGAGTATTGAGGATCGCGCCGATGATCGCGCTCATGCCGTAGAAGAAGATCTGCGGCAGGAAATACCGGGCGAAGGTGATCGCGAGGGTTCGCTGTGCACCGGTGAATCCGCCGTACACGTCGATGACGAGCGGGGCGGCGACGACGGCCAGCACCGTGCACGCGCCGAGCAGTACGGCCACCACCGTGAGCAGCCGTTGCGCGTAAGCCTCGCCCGCCGCCGCGTCGTCCTTCACTGCTTTGACCAGCAGCGGGACGACGACGCTGCTCAAGATGCCGCCGAGCAGCAGGTCGTAGACCGCGTTCGGCGCTGCGTTCGGAATGTTGTACGCGTCGGCCAGCTGACCGGCCGAGCCGACCGCGGCCGCGATGACGATGGTGCGCAGTACGCCGGTGCCGCGCGAGGCGATCGTGCCCAGCGCCATCACCCCGCTGGTGCGCGCCAGGCTGGGCGATGATTGCGGGGTTGGTTGTGGGCCTGCGGGCCGCTGCGGGCGGCCGGACCGATTGCCGCCTGTCTCCACCGGCGCACTCACGACGTCACGGTATTGGTCGGCGGACCCGCTGCGGTGCTGCCCGGCGGCGCCGCCGCCGAATTGTTTGGGCTGGGCGGCTCCGCCGCGTCGTCGGAAGCCGCTCGGCGGCTTCGCAGCATGCGCCGCACCAGCCGGTAGCCCGAAAGCAAGAACAACAGGGCCGCCGCGCTGCCCGCGATGGCGAGCGCGACCGCGCCATACGCCGTGGAGTTGACCTCGAAAAGCACCGGCGTGCCAAAACTTTGAGTGCCGTCAGGCGTCATCAACTGGGCCTGTACCTGGAAGCGGCCGTTGGTCGGCGCTTCGACTTCGAGCAACACCTCGTGCCGGCTGCCCTTGCCCGCGATCGTGAACGGTTCGAGCGGCGTGATCTTGAGTCGGCTCGGGTTCAGGGCGCTGACGTGGATCTGCAGGGTGACGGGGTTGGGCAAGTTGTTGACGACCGTGATCGGGATCTTCTGCTTGCGGCTGGTGAGGGTGATCAGGTGCGGATCGCTGATGGAGACCTGGCTGGTGCGGGTCTGCAGCTGGCCGGAGATCGCGGCCAGAATGCGTGCCGGTTCGCTCGCGTTGTGGCGCCAGCCGCTCGACTCGGCCCGTTCGATCGCGAGATTCGCGACACCGAAGAACGCTTCGGTGGTGGCTGAACCGAGTACCGCGCCGAAGGTGGCCAGGCCGGTGCGAAGCGGCGGGATCTTCGCAAGCAACGATTGCGACAGTTCGGCGG
Source organism: Acidothermaceae bacterium (assembly GCA_050743645.1). Taxonomy (GTDB): domain Bacteria; phylum Actinomycetota; class Actinomycetes; order Acidothermales; family Acidothermaceae; genus JBOGEK01. The sequence goes on along the minus strand of JBOGEK010000153.1, from coordinate 1,254 downwards.
CGCGAGCTGTCGCCGAATAGGTCAGCGGTTCACGGGCAAGACCGTCGGTCGGCTGAGCCGCGATGTCAGCGAGGCCGACGACGTGCAGCCACGGCACCGACCCCGTGTCGGCAAGCAGCGTCTGCAAGTACGCATCGGTGGGGTCAACGTCGCGGGAAGGCGCCACCACGACCGAACTGCCGGCGCCTGGTCGTTGTTCGGTGATGAGCATCGTCTCGGCCAGGAATCGCTGTTCGGCGGCTCGGTTTCCGCCGGGAATCGTGGCCGGATCGGCGATCAACCCGTCGAGTGTGGGGTCGGTGAGCACCGCGCCGACGGTGCCGGCCGACGTCTGCAGGTCGGTGCGCGGTCCGCCGACGGCGTTTGGATCCTGGGGCTGAACGGTCTGGCCGTCGAGCACGATGGTGCTCACCATGTCGCCGACCAGGTCGGTCAGTGCGGGCATGGTGGTCTGGCCGCCGACCGGCCACACGACGTCGGGCAATGTCGGTTCAGCGAGTTCGGAACTGAGTAGCGCCTGGCCCGTCGTCCGGGTCGCGGCGATTTCCTGGTCAAGCCCGGCGCGATCAAGTGCCACCACGTCGGCGTCGCCGTAGGGCAGCGCGACCAATTGCGAGCCGGACGACGAAACAGCCGACTTCAGCTGGGTGAGCCAGCCGGCAGCGACCGCCGAGCCGACTCCTGCTTTCGAGCCGTTCGACGTGGCGACCCGGTACGGCGTGGGCGTTGGAGCAGGTGAGCCGACACCGGACGGGCTCGCGGTCGGCTTCTTGGTCTGGGCCGGTGTCGGGCTGCTCGTCGGCGTGCGGCTGGTCGTCTCCGGGCCCGGCGGGGTGGCTCGGGCGGTCGGGGTGGCTCGGGCGGTCGGGGTGGCTGTGCCGGAACCCGTCGCGCCATGCCGCTCAGTGATGCCGGGTTCGGAAGCGGCCATCGCGGTTGCGTCGTCGACCAGCGCCGGATCGACGAAGTAGGTCACGGGCACGTGTGACGACGAGGCGATTGAAACTAGCTTGCCGAGCCGGCCGGGCGGGGCGAGGTCTTTGGCGAGATCGTCGTTGAGAAACGTGTCGCCCGCGCCTCGATGCACACCGTCGACGAGCGGCCAGAGCCAGCTCAGCTGCGTGGCACTGAACTGAGCGTCCTTCGGCATCCACATCACTGTGGTGGGGAGACGGGTGCGCACGGTTCCGGATTGACCGGCCGAGGTCGCCTCGATCGCGAGCGGGTAGGCGCCGAACATCGACGGCGACTTCG
>JBOGEK010000152.1:0-4896 GCA_050743645.1 Acidothermaceae bacterium | reverse complement strand
GGTCAACGGATTGTGCAATGTCTTGCTGGCCGTCGTCGGAGCGACCTGATTGACCAGGTCGTTGATCTGGTCCCAGACACCCATCTTGCCGAGCACCGCGTAGATGATCGCGGTCGCGATCACGACGACGACCAAAATCACCAGGGTCACGATGAAGGTGACCTTCATGACGGTCCACGGGTCGATGTGCTTGATGACGAGCCGGGCCCGCCGCGGACCTCGGCGCGCCACAGAGACGCGCGCCGGACGTTGGCCTGGTTCGGTGGGCAGCGAGCCGGCCGTAGCCAAGCTAGCCGAGCCGACCGCGCCCGGTGAGCTAGCGGAGTTGGTTGGCACATCGTGATCGGACGACCGTCGAGTGGTCTCGGCGGAGGCGACTTGACTGCCACGCCCAGCGCTCGCCGGCGCCCGGGCGCCTGGCTGGTTGGGATCGCTCACGAGTCTCCCTGATCAAGATCGCCGGGATCAGCAGCAGGCCCGCCCGCGGGCGAGTCAGCTGACCCCGCGACGATACCGGGCTCTTGGTTCCCATTGTTAGCGGTGGACGTCGCCGCGTCATGCGACCCGCCCGATGCATCCGGTGCATCGCTGCCTTCGGCCGCACCCGGTAAGCCCATGGTGTCGCTCCCGCCAGTGTCCGCAAGATCGACATCGATGCCACTCGCGTCGCCATCGGCACCCTCGGCATCGAGCGCGTCGTCGGCCGACTCGGCATTGCGCGTGACTCCGACCACCGCATCGCCGTCAGCCAGGTTGATCAGCCGCACGCCCATCGTCGCTCGCGAGGTCGGCCGCACCTCGGCCGCGCGGGTGCGGATCACCCCGCCGCCCGAAGTGATCGCGAACACTTCATCGCTGAGGTCGACCATCAGTGCGCCCACGAGGCCGCCGCGGTCGTCGGTGAGTTTCGCGGTGAGCACACCCTGGCCCCCGCGGCCCTGCAACGGGTATTCACTGATCGATGTGCGCTTTGCGAAACCGGCGTCGGTCGCGGTCAGCACGAATGCGTCGTCGCGAGCAACCATCATCGCGAGCAACTCGTCGCCTTGCTTGAACCGCATACCGATAACGCCGGACGTTGCGCGACCCATCGGCCGCAACGCGTCGTCGTCGGCCTTGAACCTGATCGACTGGCCCTTGCGGCTCACCAGCAGCAGGTCGTCGTCAGGGCCAATCAGCCGCGCAGCGATGACCGCGTCGTCGTCGCGCAGGTTGATCGCGATGACACCACCCGAGCGGTTGGAGTCGAAGTCGGTCAACGCGGTCTTCTTGACCAGGCCTTCGCGCGTCGCCAGCACGAGATACGGGGCTGCTTCGTAGTCTTTCAGCGCCAGCACTTGGGCGATGTTTTCGTCGGGCTGGAATGCAAGCAGGTTGGCTACGTGCTGGCCACGCGCACTTCGCGCGGTCTCGGGCAACTCGTAAGCCTTCGCCCGATAAACCCGACCCTTGTCGGTGAAGAACAAAAGCCAATGATGGGTGGTTGTGACGAAGAAATGCTCGACGACGTCGTCCTGGCGAAGTTGCGCACCGATGATGCCCTTGCCACCACGGCGCTGCGCGCGGTAAAGATCGGTCTTCGTGCGCTTTGCGTAGCCACCGCTGGTAATGGTGACGACGACGTCTTCTTCGGCGATGAGATCTTCCATATTGACGTCACCGTCGTAAGGAATGATGACGCTTCGTCGCTCGTCGCCGTGCTTGTCGACGATTTCCTTGAGCTCGTCGCTGACGATCGTGCGCTGCCGAGGCTCGTTCGCCAAGATATCGTTCAGGTCAGTTATTTCGGTCTCGATCTTCTCGAGATCGTCGAGCGTCTTCTGCCGTTCGAGTGCCGCGAGCTTGCGTAGCTGCATATCGAGAATGGCGTTCGCCTGGATCTCGTCGACGTCGAGCAGTTCCATCAAGCCGCTTCGCGCAGCTTCGGCCGAGGCTGAACCACGGATCAAAGCGATGACGGCGTCGAGTTGGTCGAGTGCCTTCACCAAGCCACGCAAGATATGTGCGCGCTGCTCGGCCTCGCGCAGCAAATACTGTGAACGCCGTACGACGACTTCGATCTGGTGCGCAACCCAGTGCCGCACGAAACCGTCGAGGCTGAGCGTGCGCGGTACGTTGTCGACGAGCGCAACCATGTTGCAGCCGAAGGTGTCTTGCAACTGGGTCTGCTTGTAAAGGTTGGCCATGACGACCTTGGCGACTGCGTCGCGCTTTAGCACGATGACGAGGCGCTGGCCGGTGCGCGACGACGAGTCGTCGCGGATGTCGGCGATGCCAGCGAGTTTCCCTTCGTTGACGAGTTCGGCGATTCGCAACGCGAGGTTGTCGGGGTTGACCTGGTACGGCAGCTGGGTGATGACCAGCAATTGCCTGCCGCGGTTGTCTTCTTCGACCTCGATAACGGCACGCATCGTGACCGAACCACGGCCGGTGCGATAAGCGTCGTCGATACCGCGTCGTCCGACAATCAATGCGCCGGTAGGAAAGTCGGGGCCCTGAATGCGTTGTAGCAACGCCTCGAGTAGTTCTTCGCGGGTCGCCTCGGGGTGCTCGAGCGCCCACTGCGCGCCGGCCGCGACTTCGCGCAGGTTGTGCGGCGGAATGTTGGTAGCCATACCAACCGCGATGCCGGCTGAACCGTTGACCAGCAGGTTCGGAAAGCGGCTGGGCAAGATGAGCGGTTCGCTGGTCTTACCGTCGTAGTTCGGGGTGAAGTTGACGGTGTCTTTGTCGATGTCGCGGACCATTTCCATGGCCAACGGCGCCATGCGGCATTCGGTGTAACGCATCGCCGCGGGCGGGTCGTTGCCCGGCGAGCCGAAGTTTCCCTGGCTGTCGATCAGCGGATAGCGCAGCGACCACGGTTGTGCGAGCCGAACGAGTGCGTCGTAAATAGCGCTGTCGCCGTGTGGGTGATATTGACCCATGACATCGCCGACGATGCGTGCGCATTTGTTGTAGCCACGGTCCGGCCGGTAACCGCCGTCGTACATCGCGTAGAGCACTCGCCGATGCACCGGCTTCAATCCATCGCGGACGTCGGGAAGCGCGCGGCCCACGATGACGCTCATGGCGTAGTCGAGGTAGCTGCGCTGCATCTCGCCTTGCAGATCGACGGGTTCGATGCGTCCGTGGTTCGGCGGGTTCGGCGGAACCGTGGTGTCTTGACTCACTGAAATATTCCTCCGGGCCTCGTCGGGCCGCTCAGTCTGACCGCGTCGGTTGGCTACTCGATTAGATGTCGAGGAAGCGAACATCCTTGGCGTTGCGTTGAATGAAAGACCGTCTCTGCTCGACGTCTTCGCCCATCAGGATCGAAAAGATCTCGTCGGCGCGGGCCGCGTCGTCAAGGTTGACCTGCAACAGCACGCGCTGGTCGGGATCCATCGTGGTCGACCAGAGTTCTTCGGCATTCATCTCACCGAGACCCTTGTAGCGCTGGATTCCGTCTTTCGGCAGCTTTCGACCGGCCGCTTGGCCTGCACTCACAAGTCCGTCGCGTTCGCGATCGGAGTAGGCGAAGTCATGGCCTGCGGTGCTCCACTTGATGCGGTAAAGCGGAGACTGCGCCAGATAGACGTGGCCCGCTTCAACCAACGGCTTCATGAAGCGGAAGAGCAACGTGAGCAGCAAGGTGCGGATGTGCTGGCCGTCGACGTCGGCGTCGGCCATCAGCACGATTTTGTGATAGCGCAGCTTTTCGATATCGAACTCGTCATGCACCCCGGTACCCAACGCCGAGATAACCGCCTGAACTTCGGTGTTCTGCAACACCCGGTCGATGCGCGCCCGTTCGACATTCAGGATCTTCCCGCGGATCGGCAAGATGGCCTGCGTGCGCGGGTCGCGACCCTGCCGCGCCGAACCACCTGCGGAGTCACCCTCGACGATGAATACTTCGCATTCTTCGGGATGCGAGCTCTGGCAGTCGATGAGCTTGCCGGGGAGGCCGCCGCCGCCGAGCAATCCCTTGCGATTGCGGGCGAGGTCGCGGGCCTTTCGGGCCGCAACGCGCGCAGTGGCCGCCTGAATGCCCTTGCGGACGATGTCTTTGCCTTCGCCGGGATTCTTTTCGAACCATTCACCGATGCGGTCGTTGCAAACTGTCTGCACGAACGATTTCGCGTCGGTGTTGCCGAGCTTTGTCTTGGTCTGGCCTTCGAATTGTGGATTGGTAAGCTTAACCGAGACGATCGCGGTCAGACCCTCGCGAACGTCATCGCCCGAAAGTCGATCCTCTTTCTTCTTGATGAGGTTCCAGTCTTCGCCGAATTTATTCACCAGATAAGTGAGCGCGGCGCGAAAACCTTCTTCGTGCGTGCCACCTTCGTGGGTGTTGATGGTGTTGGCGAAGGTGTGCACCGACTCGGTGTAACTCGTGTTCCACTGCATCGCGATTTCGAGGCTCATGCCATTGGCCTCGGCCGACTCGAAAGCGATGATGCTTTTGTGCACGGGATCTTTGGTGGCGTTGAGGTGCGACACGAAATCGATCAGACCATTCGCATAGCAATACGTAACCTCTGACGGATCACTGCCGGCTGCAGGCTTCTCGTCGTCCTCGGTCGGCGTGTGGTGAGCCGGCCGCTCGTCACGAAGCGAAAGGGTGAGGCCTTTGTTGAGGAAGGCATACTCGCGAAAGCGATTCGACAACGTTTCGAAGTTGTAGTCGGTGGTCTCGAAGATTTCGGAGCTCGCCCAAAACGTGATCGTGGTGCCCGTCTCAGCGGTCTTCTCACCACGCACGAGCGGGCCGGTCGGGACCCCGATCTCGTAGGTCTGACGCCAGGCATAACCGTCGCGCTTTACCTCGACGTCGAGCCGGCTCGACAACGCATTGACGACAGAGACACCGACGCCGTGCAGGCCGCCGGAAACCTTGTAGCCGCTGCCGCC
>JBOGEK010000151.1:0-11583 GCA_050743645.1 Acidothermaceae bacterium | reverse complement strand
CGCGATAGGCGGCTGTTTCGTCGTCCGTCATGGTTTTTGGAGCTGTGCCGCCGGTGCGCTGCGCTGCGACCGCCTGCCAATCCGGCGGTGTAGCGGTGGCGGGATCGAGCGGGCGGCCCGAGGCCTCGGCGAGAAGGTGGGTCCAGGTGCGCGGCACCACTTCGGCGAGCGCGTAACCGCCGCCGCCGGTGGCCACCCAACGCCCGCCACATACCTGGTGGGCCAGTGCATGGATCGCTGCGTGCGCGGTGCGCTGACCGTCGACGCTGAGCGCGAGCTCGGCCAGCGGGTCGAGCCGGTGGCTGTCGCACCCGTGCTGACTGACCACGATGGTGGGCGCGAACGCGGTGACCAGCGGCGGCACGATCGCGTGAAACGCACGTAGCCAACCCGCGTCGCCGGTGCCGGGCGGGAGCGCGACGTTGACCGCCGACCCCTCGGCGTTCGGGCCGCCGATTTCATCGGGAAACCCGGTGCCCGGGAAAAGGGTGCGGCCGCTCTGGTGCAGTGAGATGGTCAGCACTCGCGGGTCGTCGTAGAAAACAGCCTGGACGCCGTCGCCGTGGTGGACGTCGATGTCGACGTACGCGATCTTCTCGACGCCGCGGTTCAGTAGCCAGGTAATAGCGATCGCCGGATCGTTGTAGACGCAAAAGCCCGACGCATTGCCCGGCATCGCGTGGTGCAGGCCCCCTGCCACGTTGACCCCATGGATGGCGCGACCTTCGTGTACGGCTTTCGCGGCAGCGACCGTCGCACCTGCGACCCGGCGCGAGGCCCGATGCATGTTCTCGAAAACCGGAACGTCGGCGGTGCCAAGGCCGAATTTCGCGTTCGGTTGCTCAGCTTTCACAGCGTCGAGGTATTCGGCGGTATGGACAGTCAGCAGTGTGTCGTCATCGATGGGCTCGGGCTCGATCAGAGTGACGTTCGAGGCATCGAGGACGCCGAGGGCACGGGCCAGCGCGATTGTCAGCTCGACCCGCACCGGCGCGAGTGGATGGCTCGGCCCGAAGTCGTACTCCGCCAGCGCGTCGTCCCATACGACCGCGAGTTCGTGGCTCGGGATGTCTCGCCTTGCGTCGTCCATCACCTCACCGTATCGACAGGCCGTTCGGGAGCTCTGCCGTCTGGCTTACATGAGATTGGACGACGGGACGGGGTGCCTTCGGAGCCGTGAGGATTAGCCACGTCCACGCGCCGACGGCCATTGCACCGCCAGCAAAAGCGCGCCCATCCAGATGCGGAAGTCGACCGGAAGTTTCGTTGGCTGCGACGGCCCAAACGCTTCACTCGATGCGCCGCCGGATATGCGCCGCCGGATTTGCAACGCCGGATATGCGACGCCGGGACCAGGGGGTGGCCGGGCACCTATTGCTGCGCGAGTTCGCGGGAGCGGTCGCGGGCCGCTTCGAGCGCCGACAGAAACGCGGCCCGAACTCCGTGGTTTTCGAGCTCGCGAATCGCTGCGATCGTTGTGCCGGCGGGAGATGTGACCGCTTCGCGCAAGATTCCCGGATGCTCGCCGGAATCGCGCAGCATCACCGCCGAGCCGACGACGGTCTGCACGATCAGTTCGTGCGCCACCGATCGCGGCAATCCGAGCAGGATTCCAGCGTCGGTCATGGCTTCGACCAGGTAGAACACGTAGGCCGGACCACTGCCGGACAACGCCGTCACGGCGTCGAGTTGCCCTTCGGGCAGCCGAATTACCTTGCCAACAGGGCGAAACAGCTCTTCGGCGCGTTCGAGGTGATGCGCCTGCGCGTGGGCACCGCCCGCGACCGCGCTCATCGCTTCGCCGACGAGAGCAGGCGTATTCGGCATCACCCGGACGACGGGAACGCCTTCTACCAAACGCTTTTCGATGGCGGACGTCGGAACGCCCGCCGCGATCGTGATGATCAGACGATCAGGGGTGACGACCGACGACAACTCTGCGAGCAGCGCGTCCATGTCTTGCGGCTTCACCGCGATCACGAGCGTCTCGGCAGCCTTGGCTGCCTCGGCGTTCGTGACCGCCTTCACGCCGTAGCGCTGGGTCAGTTCTTGGGCACGCGCTTCGTACCGCTCGGTAATGAGCAAGTCGTCGGGACTCTTGCCCGCTTTTAGCAGCCCCGAGACCAGGGCCTCGCCCATCTTGCCGGCACCGATGATCGCAATCATGTCGTGCTCACTCATCCTCTGGTCGCGACTGCGCGGACGAAGAACGCCAGGTTGGCTGGTCGTTCGGCCAGCCGTCGAGTCAAATACGGATACCACTCCGTGCCATAAGGCAGGTAAACGCGGATCTTCTCACCCCGGCTCGCCAGGCGGCGCTGCTCGTCGGGCCGGACGCCGAAAAGCATCTGGTATTCGTACTCATGCTTTTCGCGGCCGGCCTGCAACGCCATCGCAGCCGCGATCGCGACGAGGCGAGGGTCGTGCGTGGCGACCATCGGGAAGCCCGACCCGTGCATCAAAATGCGCAAGCACCGCACGTACGACAGGTCGACCTCGGGCGGCTCCTGGTACGCAACCGACGCGGGCTCGCGGTACGCGCCCTTGCACAGTCTGATTCGGCTCCCATCGCCGGACAGATCGCGACAATCACTTTCAGTACGGCGAAGGTAGGCCTGCAACACCGCGCCGACGTCCGGAAAATCGACCCGCAGCTCACGAAGCGCCGCAAGGGTCGAATCGGTCGTGGTGTGGTCTTCCATGTCGAGAGTCACCGTGGTATTGGCGGCCTTCGCGGCCTCGCAGACGGCGCGCGCGTGCTCGAGTGCGATTCGCTCGCCATCGCCGGCCAGACTCTGGCCGAGCGACGACAGCTTGAGCGATACCTCGGCGAACTCGGCAAGCCCTGCATCAGCGATCAGCTTCAGTAGTTCGACGTAGGCATCGGCGGTGGCCCGCGCCATGTCTGCGTCGGCGGTCGCCTCGCCGAGTCGGTCGACGCTCGCCAGCAATCCGTGTGCCACGAGTTGACGGACGGCGACGATCGCATCCTCGACGTCCTCGCCGGCAACGAACCGGTTGACGACGCCGCGCGAAATCGGGGCGCGCACCACCGTTCGTTTGAGGCGCTCGCTGCGGGCAGCGGACAGTAATGCGCGACGCAACACCCTTGTTCTCCTCCTGTGCGACCGGTGGCCGCCTCAGGCTACGCGGTGCCCCTTGCGGAGCGGCGCAACCTCGCACATGCTTGTCGGCAGCCAAGCGATCGCGAGTGTTACGGGGGCAGCGATGTCGGTCAAGACCGAGACCGAACGGCCGCCGTTGCTCGCGTTGCGCGGAAAGCCGGTACGGCTGCCGTGGACCCGAGGGTTCTGGGCTTGCACGGCGTTGATCGCGACTTTCGTCGCACTCGTCGGGGCATTCGAGATCGGTCCGCGAACGGCACCCGCATTGCGGTTCGGCGGCACCACGGGCTGGATCTACGAGCAGGACGCTACGCACGTCACCGCCGTCCGCGCCGACGGCGCCGAGCAGCTGACCGTGCCGATCCGACGCGGTCAGCGCCAGGGGTTTTACATCGACGTCTACAACCCGAGTAGCCGCAGCCAAACCGTCGCTGGTCTCGCGCCGAATACCGTGATGCCGGGTGGCTACACCGGCCTACGACTCGAGATCGGCACCACCGGAACGTCGTACTCCGCCGGCGATCTCACGACGACTGGATTCGCGAACAGGGTTTCAATCCCGCCACATCAAATGCGCTGGTTGAAAGTGAGCTGGCTGTCGACGGACTGCCTCGACCCAGACGTGCAGCTAACGATCGACAGCATGTCGCTGAACGTGAAGGTCGGCGGGATCTCGCGCGTCGAAAGGCTCGGTCTACATGAAGGGATAGGCGTTTCAAGTCAGTCGGTCACTGCGACTACTAGGCAGGCGTGCTGATCTGATTTCTGGCCGCCACCGGAATTCTGACCACAGCGAGCCTCGTCAAGAACGATTCACACAACTCGCCGTCCGGCAATAATCGCCGTTCTTCTTCGACCAGGTCGCGGGCGCCGGCGTCGCCCAATGCGACAACGTACGACTTCGATCGAACCTCGTCGAGGACCACGGCTTTGTCGACGATGCGATGCCAACGCAGTTGCGTCGTCTCGATCTCGAATTCGGCGAATGCCGAGTGCAATGCCGACCAGACCTCGCCGAGCATCGAGCCGACCTCGTTCGAACCGAGTGCTTCGAGCCGCGCCCGGTGCTGCAGCAGCCAGGTATCGGCCGCGGGGTCGGAGGTATTCCACCACATCGCGACCGCGCCGCCCGGGCGAGTGACGCGGGCAACCTCTGCGGGTGCTTTCGCGAGGTCGACCCAATGCCAGGATTGCGCGAACGTGACGAGGTCGAATGAGTTGTCGGCAAACGGGAGTTCGTTCGCGTCGGCCAACACGACGGGCACCTCGGGGCTCCGCGATTGCAACACAGCAAGCATGTTCGCGCCGTGGTCGGCGGCGACTACCGTGGCGCCACGGTCGAGCAACGCGCGCGTCGACTTGCCGGTGCCGGCTCCGATGTCGGCGACCCGCGCGCCGCTGAGAAATCCGCCCGACAGTTGTTCGATCGCGTCGAACAACTCGTCGGGATAGCCGGGCCGACCGGCGTCGTACTCGGCCGCGACCGAGTCGAATTTTGAACGGCTCACGCAGCACTCACCGCGAGCGCATCGCGAGTAAACGCGAGCGACTCGGCTAGATCGGCGACTCGTTCGTCGTGCGATCCGGCCTTGCGGGTATTGATTTCGAGGACGACGACACCGCCGTAGCCTTCGCGGGCGAGCCGTTCGAGCACCTGCTTGCAGGGTTGGCCGCCGCGACCAGGTACAAGGTGCTCGTCGGTTCTCGATCCGCTGCCGTCAGCCATATGCACGTGTGAAAGTCGATGCCCGTATGCATCGAGCATCTCGAACGCATCGGTGTGAGAAACGGCTGCGTGGGAGAGGTCGAAGGTGATGTTGGGGTAATCGGAATCGACCAGCGACCAGGACGGCGAGTAGGCAGCAATCTCGATGCCGCTCGGCCCTCGTTGGGGAAACATATTCTCGACGGCGAAAACGACATCCGTCTCGTCGTGCATGCGGACAATCCCGCGGTCGAAGGCCTTGGCGAACGACCGCTGCCACCGAAACGGCGGATGGGTGACGACGACCTTGGCCCCGAGTCGTTCGGCCGCGATCTGGGAGCGCATCAACTTCGCCCATGGGTCGGTGCCCCACACGCGCTGGCTCACCAACAAGCACGGCGAGTGCACCGACAGCACCGGAATCTGGTGGTAGTCGACCAAGCGCTGCAACGTGTCGGTGTCTTGGCTCAGCGGATCACCCGACACCATCAGCTCGACGCCGTCATAGCCGAGCCTGCTCGCCACCTCGAACGCCACGGCGGTCGGCTCGGGCCACACGGCGGACGTCGACAATGCCACCAGCGGCTTGCGAGTCGAGCGATCGACGTCCGTGCTCATAGTTGCGAGCCTATGTCGGCCGACGGCCGGAGGAGGCTATGTCGCCAGGCAGCTAAGCGGGCCATGTCGGCCGCGCGCCGAAGCTGGCCCTAGTCTGTGCGCATGCCTGCACGCAAGTCCGCCACCCCAGCCGCAAGCAGGGCCGTAAGCAGTGCCGTAAGCCGAGCCGCAACCAAGGCTGCGACCAAGACCCCGACCAACCCAAGAAAGCCGAAGATCGTGCCCGAGACTGGGCTCGACTTTGCTCGCGAATGGGTCGAGTTCGTCGATCCAGCCGACCCTGAGCAGATCTTCCGGTGTGACCTGACCTGGCTGACCTCGCGGTGGTCGTGCATCTTCGGCGCGGGCTGCCACGGCATCGTGCCTGGTAGGCCAGACGACGGGTGCTGCAGCCACGGCGCGCATTACTCGGGGCGCGAAGACGAACAGCGGGTGCGCAAATTTGCTGCCGAACTCACGCCCGAAACCTGGCAGTACTACAAGAAGGGCCAGCGGGGCATCACCGAACTCGAAGATGGCAAGCGCCGCACTCGCCGGGTCGACGACGCGTGTATTTTCTTGAACCGGCCGGGCTTTGCCGCCGGCCAGGGTTGCGCTTTGCATGCCCTGGCGTTGAATACCGGCCGGCATCCACTGGAGACGAAGCCTGACGTGTGCTGGCAATTGCCAATCCGTCGCACCTTCGATTGGGTCGAGCGGCCCGACGAGACAAAGGTGCTCGTCGTCAGCGTCGGCGAGTACGACCGGCGCGGATGGGGATCAGGCGGCCACGATCTGAAGTGGTGGTGCACCTCGTCCCCAGAAGCACACGTCGGTGGCGAGCCGGTGTATGTGTCGTACGCTCCTGAACTCACCGAGCTCATGGGCGAGAAGGCGTATGCCGTGCTGGTCGAGCATTGCCAGCGGCGCATCTCGTCGTCCTTGCCGGTCGCCCCGCACCCAGCAGACCTACCGCCTTCGAATATTGGGTGACGCTGCGCGCGGTCTACCGCGCGTACCGTCATCCAACTCATCTGGATCAAGGTCGATCGGTCGCGCGCCGACTTTCATCGGGTCAACGAAAAGGGGCACGATGAATCCCGTATTACTGATCTTCGCAGCCGTGTTTGGCTTTGCCGCGTGGCAGGAGGCCAATCGGTTCGGTAAGCGTTACGGTCGCACGCCCTGGGGTTGGCACCCAGCCGTTTGGGGCGTCGTCTGCTTCTTGAGCATCGTCATCGGTGTCATTTTGCTGGCGATCGCAGAACGAGTCGGCAAAAAGGCCACCGCCAACCGCGAAAAAGCTGCCACGCAACCGTGGGGTCAAACGCCGCCGGAGTATGTAACGCCGCCATTCGGTGACGTGACCTTCGGCCCGCCGACCGGTGCGCCATCGGCCATGCAGGGCCCGACGTCGAACGACCGACTGATCTAGCTCCGCGCCACTCCGTCGTGAGAGGGACGGCCCCTAGCGCATGCGGAACGGTTGCGGCGGTGCTGGGAGATCGACGCGTGGGCAGGTGGTGAGCCGCAGACCGGCGAAGGCCAACGCCTCGTCGCACAGCGATGTGACGGTGTAGCCACAACGGCTGCCGGCAACGGTGATCGTTGCTCGGAAGATCGTGATCTCGTAACGGCTCGGGATGCCGTAAGCGACCTGGATACTGCCGATCAGTGCGGCATGATCCGCGGGTGTCTCGTGTTGGCCGGCCCATGGTCGCTCGTACAAACGCCAACAGCCGGGCTCGGTTTGCCAATGGCCACCCTGTCGCACGTCTTGCGCTCGCAGGGCGTCCATCACCGAACGTGCGTTCGTCTCGGACAGCACCGCCGCCGGACGGATTACCTCGGTGACCGCGAGGTCGTCGTAAAGCAGACTCGCCAATGTCTCCATTGCCGCACCACGGGCGGCGACGTCCATCCGCTGGTCGATCGTTCGCTCGTCAATCGTCATTTCGTTGCCGCCCTTTCTCCACTCGATCCGCAACTTGTCCTTGCCGGTTGGCACGAATCCAAGATCCTTGATCGCCAGCACTATCGGCGCAGCTGGACGGCGTATGAGCAACTTTTCGCTATCTGATAAGGGATTTCTCGCAAGCGACAATCGGCGCAATCTTTCGATACGCCGAATGGCGGTGCCCGGCTAGACCGAATTTCGGCCCCGCTTGCATCCGGCTCTCCACAACGCGTCGCCGCTGCACGATTTCGTCGGCGCCGGCCAGTAGCCTTCGGGCATGCCCAAGACGGTCAACTCCAAGAGCACCAGCCCGAGAAGCAACCCGCACCAGGCTTACCGATGCGGCGAGTGCGGGTGGGAGTCGCTGAAGTGGGTCGGTCGATGCGGCGAGTGCCAAGCATGGGGCACGGTCGAAGAGGTCGGCGCCCCTCGGCTGCGAACGGTCGCCACCGCAGCAGTCACGAGTGCGGCACAACCCATCGGTGAGATCGACCCCGAAGCCGCCCGGAGCCGCCCGACTGGGGTCGACGAACTCGATCGGGTGCTCGGTGGCGGGTTGGTCCCAGGCGTCGTCGTCCTGCTCGCTGGTGAGCCAGGTGTCGGCAAGTCGACCTTGTTGCTCGACGTCGCCGCGAAGTTCGCGCGTCCCGATTCACGAACGCTATATGTCACAGGCGAAGAGTCGCGGGCTCAAGTGAGATTGCGCGCCGACCGCGTCGGTGCGTTGTCGCCCGATCTGTTTCTCGCCGCCGAGACCGACATCGGGGCGGTACTCAAACACGTCGACGACGTCGGCCCGAGCCTGCTCGTCGTCGACTCCGTGCAAACCATGGCGGTCGCCGAGGTAGACGGCGCGGCCGGCGGCGTCACGCAGGTGCGACAAGTAGCCGCCACGCTGATCGCGGTCGCCAAAGAACGAGGCATCGCAACGGTTCTGGTCGGCCACGTCACCAAAGACGGGTCGATCGCCGGGCCACGAGTCCTTGAACATCTCGTCGACGTCGTCCTGCAATTCGAAGGTGAACGGCATTCGCGGTTGAGGCTGGTGCGCGCCGTGAAAAACCGTTACGGCGCCTGCGATGAAGTCGGCTGCTTCGACCTCGGTGAACGCGGCATCATCGGATTAGCCGATCCGAGCGGGCTTTTTCTCACTCAGCGACACGATCCCGTGCCCGGCACGTGCGTCACGGTCGCCCTCGAAGGTCGGCGCCCGATGGTGGCCGAAGTGCAGTCGCTGGTCGCGCGTTCGAGTCTGGCGACACCGCGCCGTTCGACGTCCGGCCTCGACAACGCACGAGTCTCGATGGTGCTGGCCGTCGCCGAAAGGCGCGCGCAGGTGACGCTTTCGGGGGCCGACGTTTTCACCGCCACCGTCGGGGGCGTGCGGCTCACCGAACCCGCAAGTGACCTCGCGGTCGCGCTCGCAGTCGCTAGTGCAGCCGCGGATCGGGCGTTGCCCGCCGGTCTGGTCGCCGTCGGCGAGGTTGGGCTGGCCGGCGACGTGCGCCGAGTTGACGGCGTCGAGCGCCGGCTGGCCGAGGCCGCTCGGCTCGGTTTCTCACATGCGTTCATCCCGAGAGGTGATGCTCGAATCCCCGACGGCATGCACGTCACCGAGGTCGACGACCTTTCCCAAGCCATCGTCCGCGCGTTTCGCGGCACGGTGATCCCGCTGAAGCGCCCAGCTCCCGCCGATTGAGCGAATCGGCCGCACGCGCACGCATGACGACCTAGATCCACGGTTAGAATCCCGACTATCGCCAGATTCACGAGCATGGGGAGCCCCGTGGCAACCACCGAACGGTCTGATCGCGTCGACCGTGCCGACCGCCCCGACCGAACCGACCGTGCCGTCGATGAGAAACTGCGAGCGACGCTGGCCACCATCGCGCCAGGCACCGAACTTCGTGACGCGCTCGAACGCATTTTGCGCGGCAATACCGGTGGCCTGATCGTGCTCGGTTACGACAAGGCCGTCGAATCACTGTGCACGGGCGGGTTCAACCTCGACATCGAAACGTCTGCGCCCTTGATGCGCGAACTCGCGAAGATGGACGGCGCAATCGTGCTCGACAGCGGCGGCGCCCGCATCGTCAAGGCCAACGTTCATCTGCAGCCCGACCCGACGATTCCCACTAGCGAATCGGGCACGAGGCACCGCACAGCCGAACGCACGTCCAAACAAGTCGAGTTCCCGGTGATCTCAGTCAGCCAATCGATGCGGATCATCGCCCTCTACGTCGGCGGCCGCCGCTACGTGCTCGACGACTCGGGCGCGATCTTGTCGCGTGCCAACCAGGCGCTCGCGACTCTCGAGCGATACAAGCTCCGCCTCGACGAAGTATCCGGCACCTTGTCGGCACTCGAGATCGAAGACCTTGTCACAGTGCGCGATGCCGCCGCCGTGGCACAACGCCTCGAGATGGTCAGGCGGATCGCCAGCGAGATCGAGGGCTATGTCGTCGAACTCGGCACCGATGGGCGGCTGCTCAGCTTGCAACTCGACGAGCTGCTCGCGGGCGTCGAGCCCGAACGCGAACTCGTCGTGCGCGATTACTTGCCTTCGGCAGGTTCCAAGCGTACCCGCACCGCCGACGACGTGCTCACCGACTTCGACGCGCTGTCGTCGTCCGAACTGCTCGATCTCAGCACTATCGCCCGGCTGATGGGATACGCGGCGGGGGCCGACGCGCTCGATGCTCCGGTCAGCCCGCGTGGCTACCGGCTGCTGGCGAAGGTGCCGCGGCTGCCCAACCTCGTGGTCGATCGGCTGGTCGATCATTTCGGCGGGCTGCAGAAACTGCTTGCCGCCGGGATCGACGACTTGCAGGTTGTCGAAGGCGTGGGCGAGACGCGAGCGCGTAGCGTGCGTGAGGGGTTGTCACGGCTTGCCGAGTCGTCGATCCTGGAGCGTTACGTCTAGCACCGCGTGATCCGATAGCAGCGAGGAGCAGCACCATGCCGTTCGATCTCCGCGAGCTTCTCGATTCGCGTCGTGGTGAGAACTACGAGCTGCAAGGCAAGTTCGTCAACCATCAAGTGCCACGCGTGCTTCGAGCGATCGGCTTCGACAAGATCTATGAGTCGGCGCAGGGTTGCTATCTCACCGACAGTGAGGGCGACCGCTACCTCGACATGCTCGCGGGCTTCGGCGTTTTCGGCCTGGGTCGCAATCACCCGGTCGTGCGCAAAGCCCTGCATGACCTGCTCGACTCCGGCATCGCCGACATGGTGCAGTTCGACGCGCCACTGCTCGCCGGCATCTTCGCCGAGAAACTGCTCGCGAAAGCTCCCGGGCTTGATCGAGTTTTCTTCTGCAACAGCGGGTCTGAGGCAGTCGAGGCGGCGCTGAAGTTCGCGCGTTCTGCTACCGGAAAGCCGCGCATCCTGCACCTCGATCACTCCTACCATGGCCTGACCGCTGGGGCGCTTTCGGTGAATGGTGCGGCGGAGTTTCGCAAGGGATTCGGTCCGCTGCTTCCCGGCACCGCGATCCAACTCGGCGACCTCGACGCGCTGCGACGTGAACTCAAGAAAGGCGATGTCGCGGCGCTGCTCGTCGAGCCGATCCAGGGCAAGGGCGTGCACATCCCGCCGTCCGGATTCTTGCTCGCGGCGCAGAAAGAACTACGCGAGCAGGGTGCCCTGCTCATCTGCGACGAGGTGCAGACCGGCATCGGCCGTACCGGCCGCTTCTTTGCCTACGAACACGAGGGCGTGCAGCCCGACGTCGTCACGGTGGCGAAGGCACTGTCGGGTGGCTTCGTTCCGATCGGCGCAACGCTTGCCAGCAAGGCGGTTTTCGAGAAGGTCTACTCGTCGATGGACCGCGTGTTCGTGCACGCCTCCACCTTCATGGGCAACGCGATGGCCATGACCGCAGGGCTCGCCACGCTGAGCGTTGTCGAAGACGAGGGTCTGGTCGACAACGCGGAGAAGACCGGGCGCTTGCTCCGCGAGCAGTTGCAAGCACTGACCGATCGCTACGAACTGCTGGCCGACGTACGCGGTCGCGGGCTGATGGTCGGAATCGAATTCGGCAAGCCGAAGTCGCTGAAGTTGCTTGCGGGCTGGAAGATGCTGCAGGCCGCTCGGCACGGATTGTTCGCGCAAATGGTAGTCGTGCCGCTGTTCCAGCGGCACCGGGTGCTGACGCAGGTCGCGGGCGACCACATCGACGTCGTCAAGCTGATCCCGCC
>JBOGEK010000150.1:0-3429 GCA_050743645.1 Acidothermaceae bacterium | reverse complement strand
GTGTTGTTCGAAGGCGGCATCCACGCGGCGTTCGCCTCCATCGTGGGCAGTCTCGACGCGACGAGCGCGACCAGCGCAATCGACCGCATCGGTTCGAGTGTGGTCGCCAGCGGGCTCGAGCCACTCTCGCTTCTGGGCGATATCGGCTTGCTGCTGCTGGGCATCGGGGCCGTCCGAATCGGGCTCCCGCGCTGGGCGGCGGCGTCATTCGGCGTCGGCGCGCTCGTCGAAGGTGTCGGCTTCGCGACCTCCACCAAGGCCATCGTGGTGATCGGTTTCGCGCTCGTCTTCGTCGGCGCCGTGGTGATCGCGCGCACAGCCTCGGCGACTCGCGCGACTCCTGCGATCGCGCTCCCCACGGAGCGCGTTCCCGTCTGATCCCGCACACTACGTGTGTGCGCGCCCCGCCTTCCTCGTCGTCCGCGTCGGACCCGTCGTCCGCTTCGAAGGTTCGCGCAGCGACTGCGCGGGCCCTCGATCGGGCAACCGGCGATCTGGCACGTGACGCGATCGCCCGCATGGACGAGACGCTGCCCTGGTATCGCGCGATGTCGGCCGAGAACCGGTCTTGGGTGGGCCTCGTGGCGCAGGCCGGCATCGCGGCATTCGTGGAGTGGTTCAAGCACCCCGAGCGCCGAAGGGCCATCACCGGCGAGGTGTTCGGTACCGCGCCGCGGGAGCTCGCCCGGATCGTCACCTTGCAACAAACGGTCGAGCTGGTCCGGATCACCATCGAAGTCGTCGAAGAAGCAGCCGACGAGGTGGCCGTGCCCGGCAGCGCCGGGGCATTCCGCGAGGCCGTGCTCGTCTACGCACGCGAGGTAGCGTTCGCCGCCGCCCAGGTCTATGCCCAAGCAGCGGAGGCGCGCGGGGCGTGGGATGCCCGGCTCGAAGCCATGATCGTCGATGCCTTGATGCGCGGCGAGGCCGACGAGGCGCTGCGAAGCCGGGCGGCCGCTCTCGGGTGGGGCTCGCCGACGTCGGTGACGGTCGTCGTCGGCAACGCCCCCGATGACGAACCAGAGGCCGTCGTCGACGGCGTGCGCCGGGCCGCCAAGCACGCCGGACTCGACGCGATGGCCGCCGTACAGGGCGACCGTCTCGTCGCCGTCCTCGGAGGTGCGCCCGACCCGCTGCACGCCTCCCGCGCGTTGCTCGCCCAATTCGCCGCAGGCCCGGTCGTGATAGGGCCGCCGGTGGCCGACCTGCTCTCTGCCACCCGCTCGGCGGAGGCGGCCATCGCCGGGCTTCATGCCTGCCGAGCACGCACGTCGTTGCCACGCCCGGTACTGGCAACCGACCTGTTGCCGGAACGTGCGATCGACGGCGACACCAGCGCCCGCGCCGAACTCGTCGAGCAGATCTATGCACCACTGGTCGCAGCAGGCGGAGCGCTCGTGGAGACCCTCGGCGCCTACCTCGAACAGGCGGGCTCCCTCGAAGCAACCGGGCGGGCGCTTTACGTGCACTCCAACACGGTGCGATACCGGCTGCGGCGGGTCAGCGAGGTCACCGGCTACGCGCCTACCGACGCACGCGACGCCTTCACCTTGCACCTGGCGCTGGTGCTCGGGCGGCTTGCCGAAGCGCCCATCAGCAAGCGATTGTAGGTTTCCTACAAAGCCGCCACGACGACTTGGTCGCGGTGGGAAGCGAATCTTCGGCGATTTCTCGGCAAGGTGGATGTCGTGCTTGCGATTCTCGCTCCCGGTCAAGGTGCCCAGGTCCCCGGTTTTCTGACCCCCTGGCTCGACGTCCCCGGTGTCGCTGACGCCGTCGCCTGGTGGTCGGCGGTGCTCGACCTCGATCTGAAAAGGCTCGGCACGACGGCCGATGCCGACGAGATCAAAGACACCGCGATTGCCCAGCCGCTGATTGTCGGAGCCGGCCTGGCCGTCGCATCGACCATCTTCGACAGCCCGACGCCGCGGGCGGCCCTGCGTGAATTGCTGGCCAACGTCGCGGTCGTCGCCGGTCACAGTGTCGGCGAACTGACGGCGGCGGCGCTCTCCGGCGTCCTCACACCTGAAGCGGCCTTGGTGCTCGTTCGCGAGCGCGGCCGCGCGATGGCCAAGGCGGCAGCCGTCACCCAGACCGGCATGACGGCAGTGCTCGGCGGCGACGCGAAGGTCGTGCTCGATCGACTTGCCGAGCTCGGCCTCACGCCCGCGAACATCAACGGTGCCGGCCAAGTCGTCGCTGCAGGCACGCTCGACCAACTCGCCGCGCTCGACGCCAACCCACCCGAGGGTGCTCGGCTGCGCAAGCTCGCCGTCGCCGGCGCATTCCACACGGTGCATATGGCGCCGGCTGTCGAGCGGTTACGTGAACTCGCCGTCGCGGCTCCCACCGCCGAACCCGGGGCGCACCTGGTGCAAAACGCCGACGGTGTGGTCGTCAAGCACGGCCCAGATTTCATCGGCAGGCTGGTCGACCAGGTCGCCGCGCCGGTGCGCTGGGACGCCTGCATGAAGACTCTCGGCAGCCTCGGCGTCACCGCAGTGATCGAACTCGCTCCGGCCGGCACGCTCGTCGGCCTCGTGAAGCGCGCGCTGCCGGGCGTCGAGACGCTGGCGCTGAAGACGCCGGCCGATCTCGAAGCGGCCCGCGAACTGATCGAGAAGCACCAGCACGACATCGAATCCAGCGCCACCCCGTCGTGGCGGCTGCTCGTCGCGCCGCTTGCCGGCACTTTCGAGGCGACCCAAACCCGACCCGGTGACACCTTGCCTGTCGGCGCGATTCTCGGCAGGGTCGTGACCAGGCGAGAGGCACAAGAGATCGTGGCCGCTCACGGGGGCACGCTCGTCGAATGGCTCGTCGAAGACGGTGACCCGGTCTCGCCCGGTCAACCGCTCGCCCGGCTCTACCCGGAGGTCGTCACCGCATGAAGATCAGCACCGGTTCGGCGGGCGCCCGCATCATCGGAGTCGGCGAGCACCGACCCGCCCGGCTTGTCACCAACGCCGAGATCTGCGCCAACATCGATTCAAGCGATGAGTGGATCCGCGAGCGCAGCGGCATCGTCACCCGGCGCTATGCCGCGCCCGACGAGTCGGTCGTAGACATGGCAACCAGCGCCGCATCCAAGGCCGTCGCGGCATCGGGCGTCGAACCCGACGACATCGACCTCGTGCTGCTGGCCACCTGCTCGCATCCGTTCCAGACACCCGGTGGCTCGAGCCAGGTGCAGGACCGCCTCGGCGCTCCTCGCGCGGGCGCCATGGACATCAACGCGGCGTGCGCCGGCTTCAGCTATGCGCTCTCGGTCGCCGCCGACGCAGTGCGTGCCGGTAGCGCGCGGCACGTGGTCGTTGTCGGTGCCGAGAAGATGACCGACTTCATCGACCCGCACGACCGCGGCATGGCGTTCCTGTTCGGTGACGGAGCCGGCGCCGTGGTGGTCGCGGCATCCGACGACCCTGGCAT
>JBOGEK010000149.1:0-1708 GCA_050743645.1 Acidothermaceae bacterium | reverse complement strand
CACCGAGACGGCACCGGCCGCGGTAAGGGCACCGGCAGCGCCGACCGTCGCGACCCGACGCCGCCGCCGGGCACCTGCGAGCCGCCGGATCCGTGGGGCGTTCGCAAGGCGCGCGTGACCGGCGCCGAACGTGCTCACCCGGTGCAGCGCACGGTCGATGTCGCTGAAATCGTCAGTCATGGCAAGCCTCCGTCGAAAGATCAATAAGGATGCGGGCCAGCGATTGCCGGCCGCGCGAGAGTCTGGCCTTTACCGTGCCGGTAGGGGTTTTCGTCTCCCGTGCGACATCGTCGATGCTCATATCGCACAGGTGGTAGAGCACGATCGCGCGCCGTTGGCTTTCGGGTAGGTGCCGCAGCGCGTCGACGAGCACGACGACGTCGTCGCCCGGCGGGTCGACCGGCCCGGGCGCGACTTCGCGGAAACGGCGCGTCGCGCGAGCCCGCCGCCAGTGGCTCACCGCGATCCGCCAGGCCACCGTGCGCACCCACGCCTCGGGGCTCTCGACGGTGTTTAGCTGCCGTCGGTGGTCCCAGGCGCGCACGAACGCTTCCTGCACGGCGTCTTGTGACTCGGCGAGATCGCCGGTCATCGCGAACAATGCCCCGACCAGGCGCCGTGACGACGTCGCGTAAAACTCGTCGAACTCATCGTCGGTCATCGCTCTCCCGTCCCGTCAGGTCATGTTGCATACGCGTGAGCACCCGCCCGAGGTTGCGAGGAACCGCCGACAAACGTCCGACTCGCCGCAAAACCGAGCGATTGGCGAGAATGCAAACGAAGACGTGATGTTTCCGTGTCTGCTGGCAGGAAAGCTTCGCGGGCCGGCTATGTCTGCGCCGTATTGGTAGGCCACCGATGCGCCAGCGCCGGCCGTGCGGGAGGAGCTGAGCCGCCTTCAGCTTGTCGACCTCGGGGATGGGCTGGACAGTGGTGGCATGGCTGGCGGGCCGCCACCGTTCTGCATGGACGCGGCTCGGCGGTGCACGTCGAACACGCCGACCTGGGTCTTGCCGTCGGCTTCGTAGACCGGCAGGTGGATGGTGACGAGCGGCGAATCCTGCCAGTGCAGGGCTCGGCTGGGGTTCGCCGGCGCCGGCTCGCTGAGGTCCTTGGCGTAGACGTAACCCGTCTTGCCGTTCGTGGCGACGACAGCGACCAGGTCCGGTGTGCCGTGGTCGTTGGCGACGCCGTAGGTGAGGCCGTCGGCGTTCACGCCCCAACTGGTGGTGGCGACGGCAGAGTAGGTGGCGACGAGGCGCCAGCGCTCACCCGCACCGGCGCGGATCGTCGTCGAGTGCTGCCCGGGTTGAACCGGCAGGTGCCAGCCCATGGTTTGCCCGGACGACGCGTCGGCTGGGCTGCACTGCATGCTGGCGCCGTCCGCGGTGAGAAACGTCCCGGCAGTCAGGCAGGTCAGTTTGATGTCGATGCTGACAGCGCCGGCCGGCGCGGTGCCCAGTTGCACGGTTTGCGTGCCTGTCCCGGTGACGGTCACCGATGCAGCCAGAGGGGTCACCACGTCGCCACCGGGCAGCGGCAGGACACCGGTGGCCGCGGCCGCGGCTACCCCACCGCCGGTGACGAGCACTGCCACGCCCACGCTGATCGTGATACGCCAGCGTCTGCGCCGCGGGGTTGGGCTGGCCCGCACGTGCTCGACCAGGGCAGCGCGCAGCCCTGCCGCGAACCGGTCATCAATTTTCAC
>JBOGEK010000148.1:0-3624 GCA_050743645.1 Acidothermaceae bacterium | reverse complement strand
AAGTCCACCACCATGCGCATGATCATCGGTCTCGATCGCGCAGACGCTGGGGTGGCGCGCATCGGCGGCCGTCGCTACGTCGAGCTAGAACAGCCGCTGCGCCACGTCGGAGCACTGCTCGAAGCGAAGGCGTTCCACCCCGGCCGTACCGCGCGCGATCACCTACGCGCACTCGCGGCGTCGAACGGTATCGCGACGCGGCGGGTCGGCGAGGTGCTCGATGCCGTCGGATTGACCGATGTCGCGAGCAAGCGGGTCCGCGGCTTCTCGCTCGGCATGACGCAGCGTCTCGGCATCGCGGCCGCGCTGCTCGGAGGACCGCACACGCTGCTTTTCGATGAACCCACGAACGGGCTCGACCCCGAGGGGATCCGATGGGTGCGTGGCCTGTTCAAGTCACTAGCGGCGCAAGGGTGCACGGTGCTCGTATCAAGCCATCTGATGAGTGAAATGGCGCTGACGGCCGACCATCTCATCGTTCTAGGACGCGGTCGATTGATCACGCAGATGGCGACTCGCGATTTCGTGGCCCGCAGCTCGCGGCATTTCGTCCGGGTGCGCACGCCTCAGGTCGTGCTGCTCACCGAACTGTTACGTAGCCAAGGGGCGAGCGTCGCATTCGAGGACGACGGCGCATTGGCAGTCACTGGCATCGACATCGGTGCAATCGCCGAAATCTCGGCAGCGCGCGGTGTCGTCGTGCAGGAGTTGTCGCCGCAATCGGCGTCGCTCGAAGAAGCGTTCATGGAACTCACTGAATCGAGCGTTGAATATCGCGGCGCGAACGCGACCACGCGAACGGAGGCGTCGGCATGACCACCGCAATTCTCAATCGCCACGCGCGCTCTCAGCGCACCCTTGCGGCGCGCGCCGAGTGGATCAAGCTCCGCTCGGTGCGATCGACAACCTGGACGGCCATTTCAGTAGTCGTCTCCAGCATTGCGCTCAGCGCTATCGCCAGCGCCGGCACGGCCGCGGGTTGGGCGCACGACTCGGCTGCCGAAAAGGCGAGCTTCGATCCCACAAATGCTTCGCTGCCGGGTCTGATTTTCGGCATTCTCGGGATCGGTGTCGTCGGAGCACTGTCAATCTGTTCCGAATACAGCAGTGGCACGATGGCCACCACGCTCGCCGCCGTACCAGACCGCTGGGCGCTGGTGCGCGCTAAAGCAATGGTGCTCGGCATCGCGGCCTTCGTCTTGAGTGAGGCTACGACTTTGACCGCATTTCTTTGTGGGCAGGCACTTCTCGCAACAAAAGCACCACACCAAAGCTTGGCCGACGGCAATGCGTTGCAGGCAGTGTTTTTGTCGGGCCTCGGCCTGACTTTTCTGGCACTTTTCGCCCATGGCCTCGGCTATCTCGTGCGCCACACGGCGGGCGCGATTGCCGCGTTCGTCGGCCTGTTGCTTGCCTTGCCCCTCATCGTGCTTGCATTCGGAACATCGTTCCAAAACGCTGTCGACCAGTTCTTGCCGATGGACATCATGTCGTCGTCAGTCTCGACTACCGTGCGCGAGGCGCACACCTTGTCGCCATGGGCGGGCGCGTTGGTGCTTGGCGGCTACGCGGCGCTCGGCCTGGCGCTCGGCGGCCGCAGGTTCGCGCGTCGCGACGCCTGAACGTTCGGGCGCCAACGTGCGGGAGACTGAGGCTATGAAGCGGTCGGTGACGGCGTTCGCGCGCGCCGCGGTGCGCGCGCCGTTCACCGCTCGTAGCCGCGTCGAGGTCGGCTACCTGTTGGCCGGGGTGCCACTTGCCGGCCTCGGATTTGCTTGCCTGGTGGCATTGGGGATCAGCGGTCCGCTGTCGCTCACATTCTTCGGGCTACCGATGATGGCGATGCTGCTCACGTTTATCGGCGTCTTGGCCGGCTGGCATCGCACGCTCGCCCGTCGCCTGTTGAAGACGCACATCGACGTCCCGACCTTGCGCACCGGCCAGGGCCTGTTCGGTTGGCTGCAGGCCACTCTTCGCGATCCCGCGCGGTGGCGCATGGTCGTCTACGTGGTCTGGCAGCTGCCGTTCGCGGTTGTCGCCATTTACAGCGCCGGGCTCGTCTGGGTCTTCGGCATTGGGGCGTTCACCTATCCGCTTTGGAGGTTGTTGAACCCGTTGGTTCACGACTCTCACGGCCACTCCCACCGTGGTGTGGAGATCTGGGATCACATCTATCTCGACACCTGGTGGCGGGTGCTGCTCACCTGTCTCATCGGCGCAATCATCATCTTGGCCGCGCCCTGGTACGTGCACGGACTGGCGTGCGCCGATCGCGGCCTGATGCGTCGCTTGCTGGGCCCCACAAAACGCAGCCGCGTGCGCCAGCTTGAAGAAAGCCGAGCGTTCGCAGTTGATGATGCCGCCCAAACGTTGCGGCGTATCGAACGCGACCTGCACGACGGCGCGCAGGCCAGGCTCGTCGCTGTTGCCATGGCCGTCGGTCAGGCACGAGACGAGTTGGACGACGCTGCCGCCGGAGCTCTCGACGTCGAGAAAGCGCGGGTACTGCTTGAAGCGGCTGCCGCCCGCACCACGGAGGCGATTGCCGACTTACGTGACATCGCTCGGGGTATCTTGCCGCCCGCGCTCGATGCCGGCCTCGAACCTGCCCTCGCCACCCTGGCGGCAGGCAGCCGCGTGCCGGTGGCGATCTCAGTCGATGTGTCGGTGCGGCCGCCGGCCGCGCTCGAGGCGATCGCGTATTTCTGTGTTGCTGAATTGCTGACTAACGTGGCCAAACACGCAGCGGCAACTGCCGCCGTGGTCGACGTCGCAGGCCAAAATGGTGCGTTGCTGATACAGGTGAGCGACAACGGGCAAGGTGATGCTGATCCGCTACGCGGGAGCGGCCTAACAGGCCTAGTCGAGCGGGTGCGCACCGTCGATGGTCGCCTCGATCTTTCTAGCCCGGCCGGCGGTCCGACCGTCATCCGGATCGAACTTCCCTATAGGACGTAAGGAATTTCCAATGCGGGTCGTGGTAGCCGAAGACTCAGTGATGCTGCGCGAGGGACTCGTGCGGCTGCTCACCGACAAGGGCCACGACGTCGTGGCGGCCGTTGGCGAGGCGCGGGGGTTGGTGCTGGCGGTTGCCGACCACCGCCCCGACGTCGCCGTCGTCGATGTGCGTATGCCGCCCACTCACACCGATGACGGCTTACGCGCTGCGGTGGAGATCCGAAACGCGTATCCGGGGGTCGGCGTTTTGGTGTTTTCGCAATACGTGGAAACGAAATACGCGGCTCGATTGCTCGCCTCGGGTCAAGGCGGTGTCGGTTACTTGCTCAAAGAGCGAGTCGGTGACGTCAAGGATTTCCTCGATGCGCTGGTACGCGTGGCGTCGGGTGGTACAGCACTGGACCCCGACGTGGTATCGCAATTGCTCGGCGTGAGCAGGCGCGGTTCGGCCGTCGGCGAGCTCAGCGCCCGTGAACGCGAGGTGCTCGAGCTCATGGCCGAGGGCCGTTCCAACGCAGCGATCGCGAAAGCACTCGTCATTTCCGAAGGCGGTGTCGAAAAGCACGTGGCCAACATCTTCGGCAAGCTCGGCCTGCCCCCGTCGTCTGACGACCACCGCCGAGTACTCGCCGTCCTGCGCTATCTGCAAGCCTGATGACGCATCGT
>JBOGEK010000147.1:0-12495 GCA_050743645.1 Acidothermaceae bacterium | reverse complement strand
ACGGCTTCGCAGTGCAACATACGGCGCTGATGGCACGGCGGATGAAGTTTCGCGCGCTCGCCTTGCGTTCGCTCATGCCCCGGGTGATCGCCGCGGTGGCAGCGGTTGTGGCGGCGGCCGCTTTCGACGCGGGCTATTGGGCGTTGGTGGTGCAGCAAATCGTCGGTGCTGCATGCACCGCGATTTTTGTCTGGACGGCGGTCGAGTGGCGACCCGGGCGGCCCCGGCGAGGCACTGGTGTTCGGCCATTGCTGAAATTCGGCGCGGGCGTCAGCGTGGCAAACATTTTCTATTACTTCTCCGGCAACGCCGACAACATTCTCGTCGGCCGCTTTCTCGGCACTGGCCCACTCGGTCTGTATTCGCGTGCCTACAACCTGTTTCTCGTGCCGCTGCGGCAAATTCACGGGCCGCTCGGTAACGTCGTCCAGCCGGTCATGTCGGCGGTGCACGGCGACCCAGATCGCTACCGGCAGGTCTACCGGCGAACCTTGTCGGGCATCACGGTCGTCGGAATGCCGGGCGTGGTATTTCTCGCTGTCCTGTCGAAGCCGATGATCGAGGTGTTGTTAGGCGAACGTTGGGTCGGTGCAGCTGATGCGTTTCGCTGGCTCGCGGTGGCCGGGTTCTTGCAGATGATCGGCCGAACATTCACCTGGTTGTTCACGACGTCGGGCCGATCACGCGCGATGGCAATCTGGGCCGGCGTCACCGCACCGCTGACCGTGCTCGCCTTTGTTTGTGGCCTGCACTGGGGTATCTCGGGCGTGGCCGCTGCGTACGCAATCTGTCAGTTGGCGTTCATCGTGCCGGGCATCTGGTGGTCACAACGCGGCACGCCAGTCACCTTTGGCGATGTCGGCTCGTCGGTGTGGCGCCCGATCGTGTTGTCGGCGGCCGTCGGTGTGGTCAGCCTCGCCATGCGGGAGGTCGTGGGCAGCGTCGGCGGAGGTCCGCCGATCCTTGTCGTTACCGCTGCCGGGCTGGCGGCCGTGTTGTGGTGGGGCCTGATTGTGTATCGCTGGCCCGAGTTGCGCCGCGAACTCGCCGGGTTGCGCGGCACGATAGGCCGCCGCGGTCAGGAGTAGTCGGCGCTTGTGGCAGCGAGCGCCAACTTGGCCCGTGAGTTCGGCGTGTCGGGCGCGACATCGTCCCGTCCTTTTTGTGACCCTTGCCCGACAACCTGCGCGCCCGTCTGGGCGTCAGCTCAACACGGCGCCCGCACGTTGCGCCGACCCGGCCGGACCTGAGGAGGTCAGATGCCCCCGTCGTCCTATGTCGTTTCGTTGCCCGCCGATTCTTATGTGGTCGGCCATCTCGACGTCACGACGGCGGCTGACCTGCGCGCCGACCTTCTCGAGGTGCTCGAGCAGCGGCTCGCCGAGCCGTCCGTCAACGGTGCTGACCTCGTCGTCGACCTGTCAGGCGTCGACACGGTCGACATGGTCGGCGTGGGTTTGCTGGTCGGCGTCCATCGCCAGGCCGGACGACGCGGCAGGCGCCTGGTGCTGACCGGTGTGCCGCCGCGGGTGATGCGGCTGCTGGTGGCCACCCGGCTGCGCCGGGTGCTGGCGGTGCGCGCGCTCACGGTCTAGCCCTTCATCCTCTTTAATCCCAGGCCGGTTGCCGCCGATGTGTTAGCGACATCGGTAGAGCCGAGGGGAGACCGCGTGACGTCCGGCGTGCAGGACCACCAGGCCCAGCAGCAGACCCAGCAGGCGGACGCTGGCCAGCTGGCGCGTCGGCTGCTCGGCAACGTCGAGCAGGTCGTGCACGGACGTCGTCCGGCGCTCGAACTGGTGGCCTGTGGCTTGCTCGCCGGCGGCCACGTGCTGGTGCAGGACGTCCCGGGCAGCGGCAAGACCACGCTGGCCCGCGCCTTCGCCCGGTCGATCGGCGGGACGTTTCGCCGGATTCAGGCGACTGCCGACCTGTTGCCCGGCGACATCACCGGATCGAGTGTCTGGGAACCCGATCGGCACGGCTTCGTGTTCGTGCCCGGGCCGGTCTTCGCGCATGTGCTGCTCGTCGACGAGCTGAACCGGGCGACCCCGCGGGCGCAGTCGGCGCTGCTCGAAGCGATGGACGAAGCCGCCGTCACCGTCGACGGCGTGCGCCACCCGTTGCCCGAGCCCTTCTTCGTGGTCGCGACGCAGAACCCGACCGACCAGCACGGCACCTATCCGCTGCCCGAGGGCCAGCTCGACCGGTTCGCGATCGCGCTGACGCTCGGCGAGAACGACCTGGCGACCGAACGGCAGGTGGTACGCGAACAGTTGTTGCGGCCGACCGTCGACGACCTGACCGCGGTGATCTCGCCGGACGAATTAGGAGCGGTTCAGGTGCGGGTGAGGCACACCTACGTCGACGATGCTGTGCTCGACTTCGCGCTGCAGGTGGTGCGGGGTACCCGCACGCATCCGCGGGTGCGGATCGGCGCTAGCTCGCGGGCGGCGCTCGCGCTCGTGCGCTGCGCGCAGGCCCGTGCGGTGATCTTCGACCGCGACTGGGTGCTGCCGGACGACGTGAAAGTGCTGGCGCCGTTCGTGCTCGGGCACCGTTTGGTGCTCGAACGAAACGCGGCGCAGCGGGCCGGGTCGGCGGTCGAGCGGCTCGCGGGCGACCGCCTTGCACTCGACCGGTTGGGTGCCGGCGCTGCGGTGGTTGGCGAGGTGCTTGCGGTAATCCCGGTCCCGGTTCCGGTGCCGGTACGCACGTGAACATGACGCGGCTGGGCTCACGCAGCCAACTCGCCTACGTCGGCATCGTCGCACTGTTCGTGCTGGCCGCGCAGACCCGAAGCGTCTGGCTCCAGGCCGCCGCGTGTGCGCTGACCGGGCTTGTGGCCGTCTCGTGGCTGACCGTCGCATTCGACAAGGGCTGCGAAGTAAGGCTTCAGCATGGTGACTTCGTCGTGGGCGTATTGACGCAGACGTATTTCGCAGTCGAGAACACCGGCTCTCGGCGCAGCCGCCCAATGGTGGTGCGCTACTGGGTCGAGTCGACCCGCCAGCTCATGCCCGAGGTCGCGATCTACGTCGATCCGCTGGCGCCGGGTGGCCGTGCGGAGGTGCGGGCGAATGTGGTGCCGGTTGCGCGTGGTGAGGGCGCGGGTCGCTGGTCGGTCGCGCGGATCGGCGCGTTCGGGTTGGCCACGGCTTGCCATACGAGGACGACGGAACAGCGAGTGGCGGTGGCCCCTGCTTCGACGATGCCGGTCGAATTACCAATGCAGGGTGGAAATGTCGGCGCCCATGGCCGGCTCACCGCAGGCGTCGAGGTTTTCGGTGCTCGCGAGTGGCGGCCAGGCGACGCGGCTCGGCATGTGCACTGGCGCTCGACGGCACGGGCAGGTCGGCTCACCGTTCTCGAGCGAGCCGAACCGATCGCAGGCACGCTCGGTGTGCTCATCGCCGGCACTTCGGGTCATCAGCAGTTCGAGGAATTGCTTGCGGTAGGCGCTGCCACCGTCGAGGCCGCCACCGACGAGGGCGTCGACTGCTACGCATGGCTTGAGCAAAGCGGAGTCGGATGTGTCGGATTGCTTTCGCGCGACAACTTTCTGGTGCCGTTCGTACGAGCCGAAAAGCCAGCGCTACCAAGCGAAAGAGGGCTCACTCATCTGCTTGGTCATGTTGGCCGGGGCGGCACGCTGCTGGTCGTCGCGCCGGCTGAACTTCTCGCGGAACTGCGTACGGTTGTCGCAGCTGCTGCGGCGGCGGCCGACGTAACCGTCGTCGAACTCAGCGATCTGACATGAGCGGCGACTCCGCCGGTCCGATTGCGGGCAACTCGCGAGCGATCAGAATTGCTTTGCTGGTAGCGGGTTTGGCCGGCCAGTTCGCCCTTCAACCGCTTGTATCGGTGCCCGCATCGGTGGCGGCCGCGGTCGCAATGGTGGCCGTCGCCGGTTCGACGATCAATCAGCCGCTGATCGGTGCTCGGCTGGCGCCGGGCCATTGGTGGGACTGGCAGTGGCGGCAGGTTGTTGCGTTGCTGCTCATCGTCGTTTCGGCCATCGTCGCCGTGGCCAACCTTCGAGTGGGCGCCTCCATCGCTGAGGCGCGCACGCTCGCGGTCATGCTGCTTTTGGTGCAGGTTGCGCACGCGATGGCGTCGGGTAGCAGGCGAGAAGCCGCCCTCGGGTGTTGTGTCGTCTTGGCGATGTTTTCAGTAGCAGCAGTGTTTTCTGGCGATATCACGCTGTTATTGCCAATCATCGTTGGTGTCGGCGCGATCGCAGTCGTCGTGACACTGCTGCATCGCGGCTGGTTGCTCGAGTCCGCCGATGGTTATTCGGCAGGTTCGGCGTCGACCGTCGTGCGGTCGTGCCTCGGGCCGGTCGCGGTCGCCGTCGGCGTTGCTGTTGCGGTGTTTCTCGCCATGCCGAACAGTTCTGCGTTGCACGGACGACACAACCCGTCGTCCGTCGGTAGTGGCGCCTTTTCGCACGGCGAGGAGAGAGCACGTGACGGCTTGAGTTCTGGCGCGATCGACCTGCGGGCTCGCGGACCGCTGTCGAACGCACCCGCGCTGTCGACACCGGCAGCCGCGCCGCAGTACTGGCAGGGCGCGATCTACGACGACTTCGACGGCACCCAGTGGAGAGCAGCACGCGCCGATTACAGCGGGCTGTGGCCGATGGCGCCGCAACAGGTGCGAAACGGCCTGCCCGCGCAGGTGCCGCCTGCGGTAGCTGACACCGGTGCAGGTCGCACCGACGACGTCACGATTCTGGCTTCGGATCCGCTCGATCTGGTGTTCTCGCCGGGCACGCCGACCGCCTATTGGGGCGACGGACGAGTCGTGTCGGACGCCGATGCCGCGCCACACCTGATCTACCCCGGTACTTCGGCAGCTGACACTGGCAGCTATGCCGTTTCGTCGACGCGACCTGTTGCATCTGACGCCGATTTGCGGTCGGCAACCGAAGCAGATCCACAAGACCCGAGATGGACGACGGTGTCAGCATCAATCGCACCGCGGGTCAGACAGCTCGCGGCGCAACTGACGAAGAGTGACGCCGACCGCTTTGACAAGGTCGAGTCGGTCGAGGATTACCTGCGGACTAACGAAAAATACGATCTGAACTCGCCGGAGCCCGCCCGGGGTGACGACGCCGTCGACGACTTCGTGTTCGTGTCTCATCGCGGATTCTGCGAGCAGTTCGCCACCGCTGCCATCGAAATGCTGCGCAGCGTCGGCGTGCCGGCGCGAATGGTCACCGGCTACGCATTCGGCGACACGAAGTCGCACCCCGGTCAGCGCATATTCCTCGGCACCGACGCGCACGCGTGGGTGCAGGTCTACTACCCCGGCATCGGGTGGGTCGACAGCGACCCGACCGCGTCGGGCTCGTCCGCTCCGACGCCGGTAGCGTCACAGCCGTCCGTGCGCCAGCAAATTGTCAGTGCGCTCAGCCAAATCTGGCATCGGCTGCCGGGCGGTCGCACTGGCGCGTTGGTGATCGCCTGCGTCGTCCTGCTTCTCGGTATCGCGACCGCATTCGGCGTCGGCCGCTGGTGGTCGCGTCGCAGCCGGCGCCGCCTGGTTCGACGGCATGCCTTCGCGGGCGTGGCGCGAGCAGGTCCGGCACTCGCCGCGTATCTGCGGTTGGAGGCGGCGCTGGCGGACGACGAGCGAGCGCGCGAACCCGGAGAGACGCTCGGCGAGTTCGGCCGCCGGCTCGGCGGGCTGGTGGCCTCGGCTGCTGAGGTCCGGGCCGCGATGCGGATGGTCGAGCTCGAGTGTTACGCCCGCGAGTCGCGCCGCCCATCGGATGCTGAATCGGCGGCTGCAGCCGAGGTTTTCGAGCGGTTGCGTGCCGCGGTCGGCCGCGAGCCGGTCACCCTGGCAGCCGGGGAAGCTGGGGCAGTTGGGGCAGCGGGCGCAGCGGGTGTGGCGGCACAGCGGGAGTGAGCCGTGCGAGCACCGCGGCGGCGAACCGGTCGGCGGCGCCGTCGGCGTGCGGAAGGAACAGGCTCGGCTCGGTGAGTTCGAGTTCGAGAAGAACGGGTTGCCCCTCGGCGTCCGGTATGAGATCGACGCGCGCGTAGAGCAACGCGTCACCACCTGGGACGACGGCGCGCACGGCGGCGAGCACGGCGTCGGCGACGGCGCGCTGCTTCGGCGTGGCTGAGGTGACGCGCAAGTCGTAGCGCGACTCGACGTCGACCACTCCCTGGTCGCTGATCAGCAGCGGGCCTTTGCGAACGGCGTGCGAGAACTCGCCGCCGAAGAACAACAGCGCGGTCTCGCCCTCGGCGTCGATGCGGTCGAGGTAGGGCTGCACCATCGCGTGGCGGCCGGCGTCGACCAGCTCACGGGCGTGTGCCATGACGTCGGCCGAAGTGGTCCAGCGCGCGGTGTCGCGGGAACCGGCCGAAACGTTGGGCTTCACGACCCATTCGGCGGCGTCCGGCAGTTCGTTGGCGCTTGCCGGGTTCCAGACTGTCGGCACCACCGGCACGCCGCGACCGGCAAGCTCGGAAAGATAGCGCTTGTCGATGTTCCACGACAGCACGCTCGCCGGGTTTGCGATGCGGGGGACGGAGGCCACCCACGCCACGAACTCGTCGTGGCGCCAGGTGTAGTCCCACGTCGAGCGGACGACGACGAGGTCGAAAGCGCTCCAGTCGATCGCGGGATCGTCCCAGTCGGCGACCACGGCATCGATGCCGAGACGGACGAGCGCCGGGACCGCGAGGTCGAGGTCGGCGTCGAGGACGCGATAGCGCGCGGCGGTAGCCAGTGCCACCGATCCGGCGTACGGGTGCGGCATGAGCTGCACATTAGCCGCAGCCGGTCCAGCCGGTAGCAGCACTCAGCCGCACTGGGCGGCGGCTCAGGATCGCCGGGTCACAGCCGATAGGTCAGCAGTTCGCATGGATGCGACGGAGGAACTATGAGGATGGACCCTCGGTTGTCCCAGCCTGGGCAGCTCTCGGAGCGCGGTGACGGCGGCCAATACGGTCGCGGAGCTGGGCTGTCGAAGCTGGCCTTGGTCGACGACTCGTTCGACTCGGTGCCCGACGGGTACGCGGCTGAGTCGCGCTCGCTTGCCGAAGACGCAGCGATGCGCTTGATCGCCAATGTCGAGCGAGTGGTGCACGGACGCCGTCCGGCGGTCGAGCTGGTCGTCGCCGGTCTGCTCGCTGGTGGGCACGTGCTCGTGCAGGACGTACCCGGGAGCGGCAAGACCACCCTCGCCCACGCGGTCGCCCGCTCGGTCGGCGGTGAGTTCAGGCGCATCCAGTGCACGGCGGATCTGTTACCTGGTGACGTCACCGGTTCGGCGATGTGGAACCCGTCGAGCCAGGAATTCACCTTTGTTCCCGGGCCGGTGTTTGCCAACGTGTTGCTGGTAGACGAGTTGAACCGCGCGACACCGCGGGCGCAGTCTGCGCTGCTCGAGGCGATGGACGAAGCGATGGTCACCATCGACGGCGTCCGGCATCCGTTACCTAATCCGTTTTTCGTGGTCGCTACCCAAAACCCCAGCGATCAGTACGGCACTTATCCCTTGCCCGAAGGGCAACTCGACCGATTCGCGCTTGGCCTGACGCTCGGACCGAACGACCGCGCGACCGAACGCAAAGTTATGCGTGAGCAGCTGATTCGCGCCACTGTCGGGGATTTGCAGCCGGTACTCGAGCCCGATGAGCTTCGGTGGTTACAACTTGAGGTGCGACGCACGTACGTAGCCGATGCCGTGCTCGACTTCGGGCTGGCGATCGTCGCCGCCACTCGCGAGCACCCTGACGTGCGGGTGGGCGCGAGTTCGCGAGCAGCACTGTCGTTATTGCGTTGTGCGCAAGCTCGCGCGCTAGTGGCAGGACGGAATTACGTCGTTCCCGACGACATCAAGATGCTCGCGCCGAGCGCGCTCGGTCACCGCGTTGTGCTCTCTCCGGGCGCGGCCGCGGCAACTCCAGCGGGGGCTGCGGCGATGGGGGTTGGCGTCGTCCGCGATGTGCTTGCATCTGTGCCCGTGCCGTTGAGCGCATGAGGCAACGATGAACCGCAACCGGCAACAGCTGCGCATGGCGTCGAGCGTGTGGCCGACGCTGTTCGCTTCTGCAGTCGCGTTTTGGCTGGCCGCACACGAACGCCTTATCTGGCCGCAAATTATTGGCTGCGTGCTGTTCGCACTCGTCGTTGTCTCGTTCGCCGCGGTCGCCGTTCCGATCGCTTTCTCGGTGAGCGTCGAGGCGCCGCCCCACGTTCAGGTCGGCGAGCGGTTCGAAACCAACGTGCGGGTGCGCAATACCGGGATGGCCCGCCATGGGGTCGTCGTGCGGCAACGGTGGCGTTCGCCCCGCGAACTCGTCGGCGAGATGCTGGCGTTCGTCGACGTGGTGCCCGGCCGGGGCGAATCGATCGTGCGGTGTGACCGCACACCGACCGCGCGGGGTGCTGCAATCGGATGCGACGTCGAGATCGAAGTTGCTGGTGTCTTCGGCTTTTTCGTGAGGACGTCGAAACACTCGCTGCGCAGCCAACTCATCTCGTTGCCGGCTTCCGCTCGTCCGCTCGACGTCGCTGCGGGACCTGGGCATGCCACGGGCATTGCGGGTGCCCCCGTCGGTGACGCTGACCTTCGTGGTGTTCGCGATTGGCGACCGGGCGATCGGATCGGCAGCGTGCACTGGCGTTCGGTCGTGCGGACGGGGCGCATGACGGTCGTCGAACGCGAAGGCAATTCGGTGGGTTCGATCGTCGTGCTGGTGGCGTCGCCGGGAAAGCGCGGCAAGGCGCCGAAAGACCCGGCCTTCGAAACGGCGATGGCCACTGCGGCCGCGACTGCAACGGCAGCGATAAGCCGCGGCGCGCCGACGTGTTTTATCGCCCAGACAAGGGATTCTGCAGCGGGTGGCGGCGCAGCTTCGATACAGCATCCAGTTGACGCGAATGCGTTGCTCGCCTGCTTCGCACGGATCGAAGTGACCCGTGTCCCAAGCGACGAGTTGCTCGAGCATGCGATGCGGCACGCCGCTCACGGCGGCACCGTTTTGTTGGTGACGTCGAGTTCGACGCCCAAGGCGTGGCGGGCGCGAGTGTTTCATGCGGCGTCGACCGTGGGTGCGATCGTGGTGGACGTCGGATCGGTGGTCGGCGCGGGATCGGTGGTCGGAGCCGGATCGGCGGTCGGAGCCCGATCAGGTGGGCACGAGCCCGCCCGGCTGCCGGCATGACCCGACGGCAGCCCATCGTGCGCCGCACCGACCTAGTCGCGTGCGGCGCGATGTTGCTGTCAGGACTTTTCGCGCAAGCCGCGATGTGGAGCGCGAGCCATCGGGCGATCTACCCGATCGGTGCAGCGCTGCTCGTTCTCGTGAGCGCTGTCGGTATGTGGCAATGGACGCGCCCGGCTCGGCCGCCCGGTTCGGCGACGGTTGGTACCGCGACGGTCGGTACGGGTGCGGTCGGTACGGATGCGGTCACGCGATTCGTCGTCCTCGCGGTGAAAATCGCTGCGTGTCTAGGAATCTTCGGTGCTGCGATCTCGACAGGATCGTTGGCTGCGCTTCGCCACAGCGACCATCGTCCGTCGACCACGACGGCGATTGGCGCCATCTTGTTGCTCGTCCAACTCGTGCAGAGCGCCACGGTTGCCAACCGGCGCGATCTCGCGCTCGGGGCACCGGTCGTTTGCGCGATGCTGACGCAGGCCGGAATGGCCGCGCACGATGGCGGCCCAGCCGTGGCGTTCACGTCGAGCTTGGTGGCGATGGTCGTCGCGATTGCCTTGATTTACCGGGCAGAACTGATCGAGGACGCGAACGTCGTGAGCGGTGCCGGTCGGGCAGTGCTCGAAGCTGCGGCCTATCCGCTCCTGCGCGTTGCCGTCGTCGCTGCAGTGGTGTTCGTGTTATTGCCCGACTCGTTCCAGCTGGCAACTCGTCCCACAGCAACACATTCGGCTTCGGCTACCGGAGATCCTGCCCAGACTGGCCCGAACAACCCCGGTGATCCGGGCGCGCACAGTCGGGCGCTGGTCGACCCGTCTACGGGCCGGCTCGACTTGCGGGTGCGCGGCGTGCTTTCCGGCGTCCCGATTTTTGTGACGTCGGCGAATGCACCTGCGTACTGGCAGGGCGCGGTCTATGACCACTACGACGGTACGAGTTGGACGATGGCGGGCAACACGCCGGGGTCGGACTGGAAGGTCACGTCGGCCACCGGCGTTTCGGTGCAACAAGCGCCGCCCGACGCCGATCAGCCTGTCGGCGGAAAGCTGACCACCCGAGATGACGAAGTGCAGATCGTCTCGACCGACGTACAACACGTGGTGTTTGCTCCGGGCCGAGCCGTTTCGTACACCGGTCCCGGCAAGGTTTCCATCGATGTCGACGGCAATCCGCGGTTATTCGGTCAGCCCGCTGGTGCGCCGTCGACACGCGACTACGACGTCAGTTCGACGAGACCGGTGGTGGCGGCGACCTCGGCTGCTACGCCGGTCGTCGCGAAGGCGGGCGATGTTGCCGACCACCGCTGGACGGAAGTGCCCGCGGAGCTCCCGGCGCGGGTACGCCAACTCGGCGTGCAACTTGCCGGTGGCGCGGCAACCCGAGCCGACGCTGTGAAAGCCGTCGACAATTACTTGCACAGCAACGAAACCTATGACCTCTCGGCGCCGCTGCCATCGCCCGGCGAAGACGCGGTCGATGACTTTCTGTTCGTCTCGCATCAGGGATTCTGCGAGCAGTTCGCGACGGCGGCGGTCATGCTGCTCCGAAGTGCCGGGGTGCCCGCGCGACTCGTGACGGGCTACGCCGAAGGCGATGTGTCGAGCGACCCGGGCCACCGGGTGATGCGCGGTTCCGACGCACATGCCTGGATCCAGGTCTGGTATCCCGGCACCGGCTGGGTCGACGCCGACCCCACCGCATCGGCCATTACCGCGACCTCGACCGGCGCGACCGCGCCAGCACCGGCAGGGGCGGCGGCGCCGTCGTCCGGCACCTCGCCGAAGGCAGCTGCGACCGAATCGCCAGGTGCATCAGCGTCGCCGGTTTCGCCGTCGCCATCATCGTCGGGAACTCCGCAGCCGGCCGCCGCGGACCCGCTGCACCGAATCGTGCGGGCCGTGTCGAGCCTGCCCGGCGGTCGGCTTGCGCTTGCTGCCGGCATCGTGCTGCTCGCGTTGCTTGGTCGGGTGCTTGTCGTTCTCGGACGGCGTTGGGCGCTCGGACGACGCTGGGCGCGGCGGAAGCCGGCTGTGGCTGCGGCCGCCTCGCGAGGTCGAGGCGGACCGATCCTGGAGGCGTACCTGCAGCTCGATGATGCGCTTGCGGCAATCGGTCGCGATCGATCGCCGGGGGAGACGCCCCGCGAACTGCGGAGTCGACTCGCCGGACTCGCCGACGCGCCAACTCTCGCTGGCGTCTCCGCGGCTATCGGGTTGCTCGAGCGGGAGTGCTTCGGGGCCGAGCCACCGTCCGACTTGGACGTGTCGTCCGCAGTCGGGGTGTTCGATGCATTGCGTGCCGATTTGCGGCTCGCGGCGGCGGCCGGTCGAAAATAACGGACTATTTCTGTCGGCTGACGACTTAGTAGACTCTCGCTCTCGGATTCCGGATCGTATTGCGAGTTTATGCGACTAGTCGTAATAGTCCGATTCGAGCCCTGCGCCCCGAGAATGAGGTCCTTAGGTCCCGCCGATCGCTTGTGGGGCAGGGAAAGTTCGGCATTGAGGCTAATCGTCCGAATGGCGTTCGGCGTACGGGTCTCATACAGGTGACCGGTCTTGAAAAACGAACAGCCAGATGTCACCCGAATAGGTCAAGGCTTGATCGACTCCGTCCGAAGAGCAGGCCAGGGAAATTCCTGTCTCGCATTCTTTAGGAGTTCACATGTCCAAGCAGCCCGAGCGCCGGCGCCGCTTCGTCCGCGCCTTTGCTCCGGCCGTCGGTCTGCTGGCCGCCGGCCTCCTGGTCTGGCAAGGCAGCTACGCCGCCTTCAACGCCACGACCAACACCACCGGCAGCACGTGGGGCACCGCGACCCTGAAGCTGCAGAACAACGGTGGCGTGGCCGGCACCTATGGCGGCACGACAACCGCGGCGTTCGGCGGCGCCAACCTCAAGCCAGCCGCCACCGGCAGCGAGTGCTTGACGGTCGACAGCTCGACGAGCACCGCCGGCGGGAACCTGGCCATGTACGCAACTGCCGCTGCCACAGACAACGTCGTGCCGGCTGGCAACCTGCTCAAGCAGCTCTCGGTCACTGTCACCGCCATCAAGACGACGAAGGACATCAAGCAGGACTGCAGCGATGACGCAGCCACCCCGACGACGTACGCGTCATTGGGCGCGCCGACCACGGTCATCGCGGCGACCACGCTGAACACACTCCCGGGCAACTTCTTGGGTGCCACGCCGTTCGCCATCAACGCCGGCGACAAGGTGGCATACCAGTTGAGCTGGACGTTCAACTCCACAGGCAGCACCGCCGGTGACAACCTGCTCCAGGGCAAGTCGGCCACGGCGGGCT
>JBOGEK010000146.1:0-5751 GCA_050743645.1 Acidothermaceae bacterium | reverse complement strand
CGTGGATGCGCGTCGAGCAGCTCTTGCAGGCGCTGGTACTCGCTGGGCTTCTTTACACCGTGACGCGACCCGTCGTTCGTGCGCATTTCGCAAAAGGCCTACCCGGTCGAGACGTTCGCCGTTTCCGTCGCGGCTAGTCTCGGGCCGGTTGACGCGACTGCCACGATGCCGAGTTGGTCGAACAGCGCCTCCTGCTCAGCACGCAGATCGTCGTCCAATGCGCCTTGCCCGGCGGTAATACGTGTTTGCGTGAGCGCGTGGAGCGTCCAGGCGATCTCGTGCCGTGCGCGCCTGTCTCGTGCGCTGGCCAGGCTCTCGTCGAGCGATTGAAGTGCATGCTCGTGATCGCCGGCGCCTGCGAGCGCAAGGCCACGGATGCGTTGCAGCGCAGGAACTTGCGGGAGCACGGCGGCACTCGCGGTCGCAACGCTCAGTGCCGCGTCGGCAGCGGTTAGGGCGGCATCGAAATCGCCGCGCAGCAATAGACATTCGGCAATCCGGGTGTCGGATTCGAGCACCTCTCCGTGTTCGCCGTCGTCGACGTAATCATCGCGGGCAGAATTCAGCAGCTGCAGCGCCTCGTCGAAACGGCTGGATCTCGCGGCCAGTCGGCCGAGCTGACTTTTGCCGAACGCGATGAACGAAGGTGCTCCGGCCGCTCGCCACACTCGTTGCGCCTCGCGCAGCAAGCGTTCGGCTTCGTCGAGGTGTCCTTGGTCGGACAATACTTCGGCCATGTTGCCTGATTCGACCGCGGCGGTGAACTGGTCACCGGCTCGGTCACACGCCTGCTTCGACTGGTCGTAGTAGTCGACGGCGAGATCCCAACGACCCTCGAAGTAGGCGCGGATACCTAGTTGATTCAGCACTCTGGCTTCTTCCCACGGCCGATCGCCGCGACCGCGCCAGATTTCGAGTGCCCGCTGTGCGTGTTCCCCGGACGACGAAACCCCCAGCGTCATCTCGCAATTGTCGAGCCATACCAGGGCTGTGGCAACGGCGTCGTCGGCACGTGCCTGTTCGGCGAGCACGACTGCTTCGTGTAGCGCTGCCACTGCGTCGACGTCGCGACCTTGCCAATGGCGGATCAAGCCGTACTGCGACGCGCATTCGGCGCGCATGCGCAACGTATCGTCATCCGACTTCGCGGTAAGTAGCTGTCGCGCCTTTGTCAGCCAACCAAGCGCGACGCGCAACTGTCCGACGCGATCGGCAACCAGCGACAGCTTGTAACAGAGCCGGGCCGCTGGCACGCCGTCAGTTGCCAACGTTTTGGCCTGCCGGTAAGCACTCGCAGCGCGGTCGAATTCGCCGAGCTTGTAACGGGCATCGGCAAGCGCTTCGGCAACCTCTGCGAGCTCGTCGTGATCGTCAGCCGCGGTTCCCTTTGCCGCGACGAGTGCACGCTCGAAGAATTCGGCGGCCTCGGCTTGGGCATGCACGTCGCGAGCGCGTTCACCGGCGACTCGCGCGTATTGCCAGGCCGCTGCATATTCGTGGCCGTGCAGAAAATGCAGTGATAACAGCCCGGCGACCGTTTCCGGATGCTCGCCGGCCAGCCGCTCGATGACGTGACCAGCCGTGCGGTGCAAGGCCTGCCTCCGCCGGAACGGTAGGCCCTCGTAGGCGGTGTCTCGAGCGAGGGCGTGCCTGAAACGCAGACCATCCCCTTCGTGGTCGAGGAATTCGTCGAAAACCGCCTGTGCGGAGCCGACATCGATGCCGTCGAGATCGAGCACCTCGTGCAGCACCCGAGGGTCGACGCGGACGCCGAGCACCGACGCGATTCGCAGGATGTGCCGGTCGCGCGGCTCGAGCCGGTCGATCTGCACAGCCATCACGCCTTCGACCGAGTCGGGCAATGCCGACAACGGGCTTCCGGTGCGCGCTGCGCCCAGTAGCTCATGGACAAAGAGCGGGTTTCCGCCGGCCCGGCGACTGAGCAACGCGATCTCGTGCGGTGGTAGCGGATGGTCTTCGGTGGCCAACTTGATGACGGCGTCAACCGCATCGGGGCCGAGTGGCCCAAGTTCAAGTTGCTGCGCGTCGAAAATGTGCTCCGACCGCTGCAATCGCGTGGCGACGATCAGCCACGGGTGCTCGGCTGCCTCGGTTGCGAGGTGGCGCAGGAGGTCGAGCGACGCGTCGTCCATGAGATGTGCGTCTTCGACGGTGAGTAGCAGTGGGCCGGGAACGAGGGCTGCGAGAAGCTGTGCGGTGCGCTGCTCTTGCACGGCCTTGCGGAACTTCGGTTCGAGCGCCCGAGACTCCGCAGTCGGGGGGACAGTTGCGTCGAGCACAGCCGCAATCAACGGTGTCCAGGGCAGTTGGCTCGGTGCTGCGCGCGAGACAACCTCGAGCAGGGCGAGGCCTGCCGCATCTGCAGAGGCGTCCTCGGCGATGCCGGCCAACTTGCGCAGCGTGCGTCGAAACGGTGCGTACGGAGTCGCCGAGTGGTATTGATCGCAGGCCATTGTCGCGACGGTCGTTGCGTCGGTGTTGGCGACGAGTTCGGCGACTAGGCGCGACTTGCCGATCCCTGCCTCGCCGGAGATTTCCCACGTCTGGCCGGTTCCGGCGCGCGCACCTGCGAGCGCCTGAAGGAGCGTTGACAACTCGTCTTCACGACCGCTGAATGACAAGTCGATGCGGCTCGTCGCAGCAGCAGCACCGAGCGGCTCGCCGACGCGATCCGCAAGCACCGGGCGCTTTTTCCCTTTGACGGCAAGCGGTGCGAGCAGTTGTGTCGAATACCGGGTGCGGGCGCGGGTGACGACGGCGTGCGACGCGTAGACCTCCCCGGCACCAGCAGCCGCCATCAAGCGAGCGGCCAGGTTGACGGCGTCGCCTTTCACCGAAAACGTCCGCCGGAATGGCGGACCGAACTCACCCGCGTATACCCGGCCGCCGTTGATCCCGGCCCGCAGGCTCAGTTCAGCTGCGCTGTCGACAACATCGCGGACGACGGCGAGCATCCGGTCCTCGTCTTGGCCGGCGCTTCGTGGTGCACCGCTGACGAGCATGACCTTGCCGCCATCGACGCTCACGTCGGTTTCCCAAAACGCGACTTCGTGCCGGGCCGCCGCCTCTTGGCAGCGCCGCACCAGGTGGTCGACGGCGGCGGCGACTGCGTCGTGGGCACCAAGCCGTTGCACACCGGAGAATTCGATGAAGCCGACAGTGACGAGCCGGTGCTCGCCGTCCGACCCACCGGCGAGAAGATGACCGCAGGTGATCTGCGGCAGACACGAGCTGAGATCGACTCCGGTGAGATCCCGGTCGCTTCGCTGCGGGCTCGGAGGCGTGACAGCTGGCGACCGAGCTAGCAGGAGTCCGGCGCCCTTCGGCAAACCGACACATCGGGTGGCGAGGCGCGCTGCCGTCTGCGGGCTGATGATGATTTCGCCGCCGTCGGCGGCAGTTTCCATCTCAACGGCTTGTGAAGCGCCGGGACCGGTGATGACGAGCTCGCGATGAAGGCTGCCGACGAGGTAGAAGTCGAACTCGCCAGTGTGCACACCGACCGACATGCGAAGTTGCACCTCGCCGACCGACGTGCGGAGCCGGCCGACCTCTCGCAACGTGCGCCGCATTTCGTGGGCTGCGGTGCAGGCACGCTCCGCGTCGTCCGGTCCCTCGAAAAGAAGCAGGACGGCGTCGCCGCCCCACTTGACGAGCCAGGCGCCATGGTCGTAGGCGACGGATAGCAATGCGGCGAACGTGACGTCGAGAATGTCACTCATCTCTTCGGCGCCGATTTTCCCTTTGGCGGCAAGCCGTTCGGTCAACCGGGTGAAGCCGGAAATGTCGGCAAAGACGAGCGTGCCGCTGACCATGCGGTGTCGGGCGTCGGGGGTCGCGCGCAGCCAGTCGATCACGAGGCCGGCGACGAAAGGTCGGAGCCGTTCGGAAACGTCCACCCTCGCCTCCCCACGTATTCGGGATCTCCAAACGCTAGCGGCGAGAGGTGGCGCCGTGCCATCGTCTGGCGGCGACAAAGCGCTTCTCTTGTCGCCCAGGGCCGATCTTAGCCGTAGTGGACCAGTCACTGAAGGTGATTCACCCTGCGGCTAGTCCTTTGTGACGATGCAAATTCTGCGCGTACGCGCTAAAAACGCGACTGGGTAGATTCTGTATTCGCGCCTTTGGTGACCTCGGCGCGACCTGGGGAGGGGCTACACAATGCGGGCTATCACCGCTGTGCACCGGTCGCGCGCCGTCATCATGGCGGCGGCAATGCTTGTCATTGCGGCACTTTTGACGGTCGGCACCGCGCAGGCTGCGCCGTCTACGAAGAACTACACGGCCAAGATTTCGCCTGGTGCAGTCTCCGCCGGGGTGAGCCAGCAGCAGTTCACCGTCGTCCTCTCGAACTGCGGCGGGCCCGTCAGCGACTGCCCAAAGGCGAGCCACCAGTCGTTCGAGTCGGCCAACATCCAGGTTGACCAGGCATTCAGCAACGTTTCGGCCACGGTCGCGGCAGCGGGTTGGTACGTCGTCCAACCGGTGACGAACGGCCTTGTCGAGCTTCGTAGCAAGCATGCTGCGCTCGCTCCCGGCAACTCGC
This sequence comes from Acidothermaceae bacterium, assembly GCA_050743645.1. GTDB lineage: Bacteria > Actinomycetota > Actinomycetes > Acidothermales > Acidothermaceae > JBOGEK01. Next base: position 1,184 of record JBOGEK010000146.1, on the reverse strand, counting down.
TTTCGGTCTCAGTGGTCGCAGACACTCCTGCGAGTTTCGGTCTTTACACGTGGACCACCGCGGTCAAGCAGGCGAACAATTTCAATGGTGCCGGTAACAACTTCACGATTTCGGGCAGCCAGCCGCAGGTGCTCGTCGGCTTGCCCGACCATTTGGCCTTCGTCACCCAGCCGTCGAACGTGCAGGTTTCGACGCAGACCTCGTCGTCCAACATCTGTCCGGCTCCGAGCGTGCAGGTCGTCGACGCGAACGGCGCGCCAGTGACCGTTGGCAGCGCACAGATCTCGCTGCTCGCCGATACCGCGCACGGCGACCCTGCACTCGGCGGTGCCACGAGCGCGTCGACGATCAACGGCCTGGCAACGTTCGGGTCGAGCGACTGTTCGTCGGGCGTGACAGCGAGCACGCTTGGCGCCGGTTATAAACTGCAGGCGACTGCAACATGGACCTTCGGCGCCTACGTCGAAACGCTTACTACGAACCAGGATTCGGCACCTTTCGACGTCGTCCAGCTGTTGACGGTGTGCGCGGCGGGCTCGCCTTGCGACGGGACGACGAGCGGTGCGAACACGACGGCGAGCGTTTCGACGTCGACGTCCGACACGACCGACCAACTCGAAATCGCTGTGGGCATCGATTCGCTCGCGAGCACGACCTGCCTTCCTTACAGTCCTCCCGCGGGTATCGAAGTCGTCCGGGTGTTCGTCGACAACCGCAGCAAGATTGTGACGCTCACGTTTGATCCGACCGTGGCGAGCCAAGCGCCGAACGATGGGAATGGGCTGTTCAGGGTCTGTTTCTCGGCACCGTGGGGAAATTGGGTGACCGACTCGGGCACCCCACCGACCTTCAACACCGTTACCAACGAGTACGAGGGCTTGCTTCCGACCTGCGGTCACGCAGGCTTGCTGGCAGACAATCCCTGCGTGCTGAGTCGAAGCATGAGTGCGGGCAGCGTGATCGACGCGGTGTCAGTGCCGTTCCAGCCCGGCCGCGAAGATCCCAAGCTTTGGTGACGCGTCGAGAAGTCACTTCGGTGCGCCTAACCGCACCATGATCGACAACCCGTTACCTTGCCGGTCATGGATATCTCGAATGCGATCTCCGTCGTCAGCGTCGTGGTCGTCGTGATCGTTTTGTTGCCGCTCATCGTCGGTGGCGTTTTCGTCATCGTCGTCGTGGCC
>JBOGEK010000145.1:0-3662 GCA_050743645.1 Acidothermaceae bacterium | reverse complement strand
TGTTGTTCTGCCTTGGCGTAGCGGTCGGTTTTGCCCGCCGCTCAGATGGATCGACGGCGCTCGCCGCGTTCGTCGGCTACCTCACGTTCAACGCCGCGAGTATGCAGTTGTTCGCCGGTTCGAGCATCAAGGACCAAGTGCTCACACCTACCGCAGATCTCGTCGGCGAACCGGCCAAGAACACCCTGGTCGCATCGCTCACCGGCAATCCGACCGGCGTGCTCGGCGGCATCTGCGTCGGCCTGATGGCTGCCGTGCTCTGGCAGCGCTATCACCGCGTTCGGCTGCCCGCCTATCTTGCTTTCTTCGGCGGACGACGGTTTGTGCCGATTATCGCTGCATTTACCGGCCTGATTCTCGGCGTCGTCATCTCTTTCATCTGGCCGCCGATATCGAGTGGAGCGCTGCAGCCCTTCGGCCGATGGATGTCGCACAACGGAACGATCGGCGCCGGGGTCTACGGCTTCGTCAACCGGCTCCTGGTGCCGCTTGGGCTGCACCACGTCGTCAACTCGGTGGTTTGGTTCACCGTACCGTCGTGCAAGGTAGGCAACACGGTCGCGAACGGCGACCTGAACTGTTATTTCATTGGCCACGACGGTTCCGGTGCATTCATGACCGGCTTCTTCCCGGTCATGATGTTCGGGCTGGTCGGCGCGGCACTCGCGATGTGGCGCGAGGCCCTGCCCCGCCGGCGCAAGGTCATCGGCGGCATCATGATCTCGGCCGCCCTGACGTCGTTTCTCACCGGCGTCACCGAGCCGATCGAATACGCCTTCGTGTTCGTCGCTCCCGAGTTGTACGTCATCCACGCGGCGTTGACGGGCGCCTCGATGATGATCTGCAATGCGTTGGGCATCAAGATGGGCTTCGGGTTCTCGGCCGGCTTTCTCGACTACGCATTGAACTTTCACAAGGCGAATACCCACAAGCCGCTGCTGCTGTTGCTGGTCGGCGTCATCTATTTCTTCATCTACTACTTCGTTTTCAGGTTCGTCATCAGGCGGTTCAACGTGCAGACGCCGGGGCGTGAACCCGAAGAGCCGGCCGCCGAAGCGGTCGAGTCCGCCGAATCGACCGCCCAACCGACCGTCGAACCGGCCGGCGTCTCGATCGTTGAAACGGCCATCCCGACAGGGGTTAAGCCAGCGAGTGATGCGGGCGGTGTCACGGTGACGACCGGCCGCCGACCGACGGCGTCTGAAGGTATCGGGTGAAGGTTCTCATCACAGGTGGCGCCGGATTTATCGGCAGCACTGTGGCATCCGCCTGCATCGACGCCGGCATGACGCCGGTCGTCGTCGACAATTTGAGCACCGGTCGCCGCGAGTTCGTCGCCGACCGCATCTTCTACGCGGGCGACATCGCCGATCGTGCGCTGGTACGGAAAGTCTTCGACGAGCACACCGATATCTCGGCCATCGTGCATTGCGCGGCGAAGATCGTCGTGCCCGAATCTACCGAGCGGCCACTCGACTACTACGAGAACAACGTTGGCAACACGATCGTGCTGCTCGACGAGCTGCTGGCGCGCGGAGTTGAGCGTTTCATCTTCAGCTCGTCGGCGTCGATCTACGCGCCGAACGCCGATCTTACGGTTGACGAGAGTTCGCAGCTCGACCCGAAAAGCCCTTACGCCATGACGAAATTCATCGTCGAGCGAATTCTCGAAGACGTCGCGAGAGCGACGCCGCTGCGCGTGCTCTCACTGCGCTACTTCAACCCGGTAGGAGCAGACCCCCAACGACGTACTGGTTTGCAGACCGCACGACCGACGCACGCACTCGGCAAGTTGATCGAGGCCTACGAGACCGGCACGCCCTTCACCATCACCGGCACCGACTGGCCGACCCGCGATGGCTCCGCGATCCGCGACTACATCCACGTGTGGGACCTTGCCCAGGCGCACATCGCGGCCCTGCAACGATTCGACGACGCCGTGCCGTACACCGGCTACCAGGTGGTGAACGTCGGCACGGGCACCGGAACGACCGTGCGTGAGCTCGTGGCAGCGTTTCGGTCGGTGGTCGGCGATCTCGACGTTCGCGAGGCCGGCGCGCGGCCTGGAGATGTCGTCGGGTGCTACACGACGAGCGCGAAGGCCGCCGAGCTGCTGCAATGGGCCGCCACCAAGACGCTCGATGACGGTGTCCGCGACTCGCTCGACTGGGCAAAGCTCCGGCCGAGCCTGCTAGGCAACTAGCTGCTTAGTCCAATGCGCCGAGCAGCTCCCGCAATGCTGCGGTCAGTTGCGTTTGGCGGCGCTCGGGCAGACCGCCCCACAGCCCGCTCTCGGCCGCCGCGACATCGGTTGCTGCTTGCTCGACGCGCCGCCGTCCGGCGGGCGTAAGGCGAACGAGCACGCCACGATGGTCGGCCGGATCGGGCTCGCGGCTCACGAATCCTCGCCGACCCAGCCGATCGACCCGGTTGGTCATCGTGGCCGAAGCCACCTGAGTAGCAGCCATCAGCCCGCTGGGCGAAAGACCGACCGCAGACTCCGCCGCGCGTAGCGCGAGCAGGACGTCGTACTCCCAGACCTCGAGCTCTCGTGCAGCTAAGGCATCTCGTCGTCCGGCATCGAGGTGTCGTGCCAGCCGGATCACGCGGTCACTCAACGCGAGCGTCGCGGTGTCTAGCGAAGGTCGTTGCGTGTGGAGGCGTGCGCTAACGCGGTCGATTTCGTCTGCCATACATCGAGCGTAGCGCGAACTATCTCGATATCGAGACACCTAGGCGCGGCTGGGCGTCGAGCTGCGACAAGCCGTTCCAGGCCAAGTTGACGACGTGAGCGACAACGTCGTCACGATCAGGTGTGCGGACGTCGAGCCACCATTGGCCGGTGTAGGCCACCATGCCGACCAGCATTTGCGCGTACATAGGCGCGAGGCTTTCGTCGAATCCACGGGCGGCGAAGCCACTCCTGAGAATTTCGCCGACTCTTTCGGCGACGCGATCGAGCAGGGTCGTGAGCGTGCCGGACGACGAACCCACCCCAGAACCCCTGGCCAGGATGAGAAATCCATCGGTGTATTGCTCGACGTAATCGAGAAACGCGCGTGCTGCCTGTTCGAGCAGCTCGCGCGGATGGACGCCGCCGCCCTCGAGTGTGTCGCCCAACATTTGCAGGAGCCGGGTCATCTCGCGATCGACCACCGCGGTGTAAAGGCCTTCCTTGCCACCGAAATGCGTGTACACGACGGGCTTGGAAACGCCGGCCCGGTTGGCGACCTCTTCGACGGACGCGGCGTCGAATCCGCGTTCGGCAAACAGCGTGCGGCCGACGTCGAGCAGTTGTTCGCGTCGGCGCGGCCCGCTCATGCGGGCTCGTTTTCGCCGCTGCTCGGGAATCTCACTCGGCGGGTCACCGAGCGCGGTGCGCTCGATCGGGCGGGCGCTCACGTCGTCACATCGCCGCGGTCGCTCGCGACGCTGCGTTCTCCAGGCGCTCTCGATCACGCTCGCGGACCAGCCGCGCCTTGATGCGGTCGGCGGATGGCCAGCGCACGTCGTGGATCCAGCCGAACTTCTCGAATAGCCAGATCAGCCGACCGCTCGAATCGAGCTGGAAGCGCAGCACACCGTGACGGGCGGACGTCGGGTCAGCGTGGTGCAGGTTGTGCCATGACTCGCCCATCGAGAAAATCGCGAGCCACCAGACA
>JBOGEK010000144.1:0-10931 GCA_050743645.1 Acidothermaceae bacterium | reverse complement strand
TCACCCGCCCGCTCTCGTCGTCGATCTGCGGCTCGGTCTCACCGAGCGGGGCGACCGCAGCGACCGCGTCCTTCAACCGGGTCGCGTCGGGCACGGTGAACTCCAGGACGTCGCCGCCGACGCGGTCTTTCAGTTGCGCCGCGGTGCCGGCCGCGATGACCAGACCGTGATCGATGACGACGATCTCGTCGGCCAACTCGTCGGCCTCGTCAAGATATTGCGTGGTGAGCAGCAACGTCGTGCCCCCGGCCACGAGGTCGCGGATGATCGCCCACATGCCCAGCCGGCTGCGCGGGTCAAGACCGGTCGTCGGCTCGTCGAGAAACAGCACGGCTGGCGAACCGACCAGGCTCGCCGCCAGGTCGAGACGTCGCAACATGCCGCCGGAATAGGTCTTCGCTGCGCGGTCGGCGGCATCGTCGAGGTCGAATCCAGTGAGCAACTGGGCCGCGCGATCGCGGGTATGTTGCTTGGGCAGATGATGCAAACGGCCCATGATTTCAAGGTTTTCGCGACCGGTGAGCTCTTCTTGGATCGCCGCTGACTGGCCGGCGAGCCCGATCCGCCGCCGGACGGCGTCGGCCTGGCGCACCACGTCATGGCCCTCGATCAATGCGCGGCCGGAGTCGGGGTGGAGCAGCGTGGTGAGAATCTTCACTGCGGTCGTCTTGCCCGCGCCGTTCGGGCCCAGCACACCGAGCACGGTGCCCTTCGGCACCGCGAGGTCGATGCCGCGCAAGGCCTGCACGTCGCCGAACGACTTGTGCAAAGACTCGACCAGGATCGCCGGGGTGTCAGTCATCGCGGCCAAAGTCACGCTCCCTTCATCAGTCGGTCTTCAGCGTATCCGGGTTCGGGAAGCCGCAACTGCGCTGACTGCGTATGAGGCGCCTCGTCGCCCTTGCTGTTGCTGGCACGCAACGCGATGAAGGCTGCCGCCACCAAGAAGAACCCGCAGGCCAACAGCGCGCGCTGAAAGCCCGCGGTCACGGCAACCGACGACGCGTCGTGCATCGCGAGCAAGTGCTGACTGCGCGCGGTCGCGATTGCCGAGAGCACGGCGATTCCGAGCGCGCCACCGACCTGCTGAGCAGTATTCAACAGCGCTGCAGAAAGGCCCAACTGATTTGGTGCCACCCCAGCGTTGGCAGCTGTAACGACGGCGACGAACATCGCACCCAGACCGACAGACATGACCAACGTGCCAGGCAGGAGATCAGCCACATACGTGCCATGCACGGGTATGCGCGACAGCATGAGGACACCGCCTCCGGCAACGAGCGAACCCACCACCATCAACGGTCGGGTACCGATTCGGGTAAGCAACTGCGACGCTATTCCGGCCGCAACTATCACGCCACCACATAACGGAAGGTAGGCAACCCCAGTCTTGATTGGCGAGTATCGGAGCACGTCCTGGGTGTAGAGGCTGAGGAAGAAGAACGTCGACAAGAAGCCGGCAGCCGCGATCAACTGCGTGGCGTTGGCAGCGGAAAGGCCTCTGACTCTAAAGATCGACAGTGGTGCAAGAGCGTTCTTGCTTCGAGCTTCGTTGACAACGAATCCGAGCAGCAAGGCGAAAGCGCCTGCCAATTCTGCAATTGTGCGCGCGGAACCCCAACCGACGTCCGGTGCTTTGACCAGGGCGAAGACGAGCAGCAGGAGACCACCGGTCGCGAGCACGGCGCCTGGCAGGTCGAAATTCGCGAGGCGCGCGTGGTGACGTTCGGCGCTGATCAGCCGGTAGGTGGCGGCCAACAAAATGCCGCAGATAGGCGGGTTCACGAAGAGCACCCACCGCCAACCGGGACCCTCGGTCAACACGCCCCCCAAAACCACGCCGACCGCTGACGCCAGGCCTCCCATGGCGCCCCACGCACCGAGCGCAGTTGCGCGATCGCGACCGTCGGTGAACGTCGAGGTGAGAATCGACAGTGCAGCAGGCACCATCATCGCCGCGCCGACTCCTTGCCCGAGCCGCGACCCGACCAGCATGGCTGCGTTCACCGCCAGGCCGCCCGTGAGCGACGCGATACCGAACACCAGGGTGCCGGCCAGGAGCACCCGCCGGCGACCGATCAGATCAGCCGCCCGACCACCGAGCAACATGAAGCCGCCGTACGTGAGGAGGTAACCGCTGATCACCCATTGGAGGTTCTCGACGGAGAAGTTCAAGTCGGCTTTGATCGAGGGCAGCGCGACGTTGACGATCGACGCGTCGACGAAGTCGAGGAACCCGATCGCGCACAGCAAGGCCAGAATGAGCTTGCCGCGCCGCGTGGCGAGAGCCGATGGTGAAGCAACCGGTGACGTCATGATGAGACCCTTCGGCAGATGTCCTTTACCGGCTTGACGGCTCGGCGATCGCGAATGTGACGCCGTCACATCGAGGGCCCGGAATCCGTCTAGCTAGTGAGGACCTCTTTCAAGACGGCCTGCAGGCAGCAGATTGGACTGACGCAATCGTGGACGACGTAGTGACGGCCGACGGCGCAGTGGCAGCCGACGCATCCTGGCAGGCGGAGCAGTTCGAGAAACACCGACCGCAGTTGCGCGCGGTCGCATATCGCATGCTCGGCTCGATCAGCGATGCTGACGACGCGGTGCAGGAGGCCTGGCTGAAGCTAAGCCGAGCGAACGGTGATCCGATCAACAACATCGGCGCGTGGTTGACCACCGTCGTTGGTCGGGTGTGCATTGACATGCTGCGCGCCAGGCAGGCGCGCCGGGAAGATTACGTCGGCACCTGGTTGCCCGAGCCTGTCGTCGCGGCAGACCACAGCGACGGCGGGTCGAATCCCGAATTCGAAGCTCTGCTTGCAGATTCGGTCGGGCTGGCGTTGCTCGTGGTGCTCGAAACGCTCACGCCGTCCGAACGTCTTGCCTTCGTGTTGCACGACATGTTCGCGATTCCGTTCGAAGACATCGCACCCGTCGTCGATCGCACTCCTGCCGCAACGCGTCAACTCGCCAGCCGGGCCCGGCGGCGCGTGCAGGGGTCGGGGGCAACGCCTGATTCGGATCTTGCGACGCAGCGCGAGATCGTCAACGCGTTCCTCGCCGCGTCGAGGGCCGGCGACTTCGATGCGTTGCTCGAATTACTCGACCCAGCCGTGGTTTTCCGCATCGACGACGGCAAGCGCAACACCGGCGCGCCCGCGTTCACGAGTGGGGCCGCCGCAGTCGCACGGCAAGCGGCCACAGATGGACGACGCTTTGCCGCGTTCTGCCAGCCGTCGATCGTGAACGGCGCGATGGGATTCGTCGTACGCTCGCCCGGCCGCCCGATCGGCGTCGTCGGCATCACCATCGTCAACCGCAAAATCGTGTCTATAGACCTGGTGCTCGACCCCGACAAGCTTCGCGGCGTGGCGCGCTAGAGTTCGGGCCGCCTGATCGGCCCGCAGATTACGCCTGCAGGCCGAACGCCAGCGGGAGTACAGCGAGCGCACCGGCCAGCCGGAGTTCACGGGCGGCGAGCGCCATGGTCCAGCCCGAATCGATGAGGTCGTCGATCAGCAACACCACCTGATCGCCGCCACTGAGCACCTCTCGCTGTACGGAAGTGACGCCAAACGTGCCGTGCAACGCCCGCACCCGATGTGCACTGTTCGAGCGCAACGCCTTACGTTGCAGCGGGTTTGGCTGTTCGAGTTGGCCGAGCCACCGCAGTTTCCCGATCTCCGCAAGCTTCTCGCCGGTGGTCGTCAGCAGTCGGCCACGCCGGGCCGATGGCACGGTTGCGACCACGGTCGGGCGGCGTTCCCAGTCCCACGTGCGCAGCACTTCGACCAATGCGGCGAGTATCTCGTCAGCGACGGGCCGGTCAGGGGCGTCGTCGTGCAAGAGCACGCGTAGCCGAGGACCCCAGCCGATATCGCTGAGCCGCCCGAGCGCCTTGCCGTTTTCGGCCTGTTCGCTCGAGGCGATCTTTCCCGAGAAATCAAGCCCGGTAGCCGCGAGGCCCGTTGGCCACATTCTCCTGGGCTCGACCGCCACGCCGGGTCGGCGTAGCTCTGCAATCGAGTTCTGGATTGCCTCGTCAGTCACGTTGGTCGACCAGAACGGGCCGACGCAATTGTCACAGCGGCCGCACGGCGCAGCGCCCGGATCATCGAGTTGGCGACGCAGGAATTCGAGTCGGCAGGCTCCGGTACTGATGTAGTCGCGCATCGCCTGCTGCTCGGCGCGACGCGCAGCAGCCACCCGTTCGTAGCGTTCGGCGTCGTACACCCACTCGGCGCCGGTCACAACCCAGCCGCCGGCCATGCGGCGCACCGCGCCGTCGACGTCCAACACCTTCAGCATCGCATCGAGGCGCGACCTGTTGAGGTCGACAGAAACCTCGAGTGCGGCGGTGCTCATCGGCCGACCGGCGTCGTCGAGCACCTTCAGGGTGCGGCGCACCAGCGATTCGGGCGGAAATCCGACGCTGTCGAAATAGCTCCAGATGTCGGCATCTTCGTGGCCGGGGAGCAAAAGTACCGAAGCATGCGCCACTCCACGGCCGGCACGACCGACTTGCTGGTAGTAGGCGATGGGCGACGCAGGAGCACCAAGATGGACGACGAAACCGAGGTCGGGCTTGTCGAAACCCATACCGAGAGCCGACGTCGCCACCAAAGCCTTGACGCGGTTGGCCAGCAGGTCGTCTTCGGCGGCCAACCGGTCGGCGGTCTCGGTGCGACCCGAGTAGGCCGCGACGCGATAACCGCGGGTACGCAAGAAGGCGGCGACTTCGTCTGCCTGCGAGACGGTGAGCGTGTAGATGATTCCGGAACCAGGCAGGTCGGCGAGATGCTCCCCGAGCCAGGCCAGCCGGTGCGCGCCGGTCGGCAGTGATATGACGCCTAGCTGCAGGCTTTCGCGGTCGAGGCTACCCCGTAGCACGAGTGTCGGGCCATTTGCCGAAGCATCCATCTGCTCCGCGACGTCGGCCACCACCCGTTCGTTGGCGGTCGCTGTTGTCGCGAGCACCGGGATGCCTTCGGGCAGGTCGCGGAGCAACGTGGCGATGCGCCGGTAGTCGGGCCGAAAATCGTGCCCCCAATCAGAAATGCAGTGCGCTTCGTCAACCACGAGCAGCCCTGTTTCTGCAGCAAGCCGAGGCAAAACGGCGTCGCGAAAACCGGGATTGTTGAGCCGCTCGGGCGAAACCAGCAAGACGTCAACGTCGCCTGCATCGACGGCCCGTTCGACGTCACGCCATTCGTCGATGTTCGACGAGTTGATCGTTCGTGCCCGGATACCGGCGCGCTCGGCCGCGGCAATCTGGTTGCGCATCAACGACAGCAACGGCGACACGATCACGGTGGCCCCGGCACCGCGAGCACGAAGCAACGCCGTCGCGATGAAGTAGACCGCCGACTTGCCCCAGCCGGTTCGCTGGACGACGAGGGCCCGCCGCCGCTGCGCAACGAGTGCTTCGATTGCACGCCACTGATCGTCTCGCAACTCTGCGGCCGCACCGGCCAAGGCACGAAGGTGCCGCTCGGCCTCGGCCCGCAAATCTTCATCCGCCATCCGGCAATCCAACAGCACAGCGGCGACAGTCGAAGGGTGCCCTGAGCCCTCGCCGATGGCCCGCACTGATGATCCGGCGCCGGCGACCCCGATGACTTTGCCCGGCTGGTCCCGTCATACGAGCGTGAGCATCGAAGAACTCGACGACGCGCGAGCGTCTTGGGACGCCGCGCTCGCTGGCGACCGGGAGGCCTTCGCGACCGCCACCGACCGATACCGGCGTGAACTCGAGGTGCATTGCTACCGCATGCTCGGTTCACCGGAGGACGCCGAGGACGTCGTCCAAGAAACGATGCTGCGGGCCTGGCGGCGGCGAGAAACGTACGCGGCTCGCTCGACCCTGCGTGCTTGGCTCTACGGCATTTCCACGAACGCGTGCCTCGATGTGTTGGCGTCCCGCAAACGCCGGCTGCTGCCACCGAGCGTGATCGGCCCGGCTGATCCGCGAGACGCTCCCCTACCCGCGAGCGAGATCGGCTGGCTCGCACCTTATCCCGACCGGTTGCTTGACGAGATCGTTGATGCGGCAGGTGGTCCTGAAGACGAAATCGTCGCGCGCGAAACGATCGAGTTGGCGTTCCTGGTGGCGATCCAACATCTGCCGCCACGGCAGCGTGCGGTGCTGCTGTTGCGCGACGTGTTGAGCTGGAGCGCACGCGAAACCGCCGCAATACTCGACATGAGCCTGATCGCGGCCAACAGTGCGCTGCAGCGAGCCCGGACGACGGTAAGAGAGCAACTGCCGCAACGTCGTACCGAATGGTCGAGGAGCCGCACCCCCGACGCGGGCGAGCGCGAGTTGCTCGACCGCTACATGCGCGCGTGGAACACCGCCAACCTCGAGGCGCTAGTAGCGCTGCTCGCCGAAGACGCACGGGTGGCGATGCCGCCCTCGCCGTCTTGGTACTTCGGACGTGAGGCGATCGCTTCGTTTCTTGCGCAGTACCCGCTATCGCCGACGGCGGCACGACACATTCAGGTGCCAACGCGCGCAAACCGGCAGCCGGCGTTCGCACTGTTCATCGAACATGCCGGTCAACCGCCGCAACCGCTCGGTATCTCAGTGCTCACCATCGAAAACGGTTTGATCGCGGTCATCGACGCGTTCTTACAACCCGAACTCATCGACCGGTTCGCCGTCAAACTTCCGGCATGACCAGTGACGCCATCGGTGCCGATCGACTCACGGTACCGGCCGGTTTCGAGAAGCGGGTCGTCCGACTGCGTCCACACGAGCAACTACCGGCGCGAGATGCGGCCTTGCGCGAAGCAATCATCTTCGTGGCCGTCGGTGAACTCGACGTTATCTGCACCAGCGGGCAGCGGCATCGCTTCGTCACCGACGACATTTTGAGCCTCGCCAACTTGGAGGTTGGCGCGGCGTGCGGCGCCGGAGATACCCCTGCGCAGCTCATCGTCATTCACCGGCGGCGGTCGACCGGTTAGTCCGACGAAGTCTGGCCGTCATACGGGTGACGACGTTTCTTCGATCCGGAGGGCAACTCCCGTGACTCTGCAAGCAAAAACTGAACCGTTCGCACACCGTTGGCGCGCATTCGCCGTGCTTGCTGTCGCGTTCTTCATGACGATCGTCGACCTGACTATTGTCAACGTCGCGCTGCCGACAATCGGCCGCAAGTTGCACTTCAGCGAGCTGAACCTGCAATGGGTTGTGACCGCTTACGGCCTGACCTTCGGGGGCTTCCTGCTGCTCGGTGGGCGTGCCGCCGATTTGCTCGGACGACGGCGCATGCTCTTGGCTGGGCTCGCTACGTTCACCAGCGCCTCACTCGCCTGCGCGTTGGCGACGAGCGACTCGTTCCTGATCGCGATGCGCGGGATCCAGGGAGTCGGCGCAGCGATTGTGCTGCCTGCGGCTTTGTCGATCGTGATGAACATGTTCACCGAGGGAGCAGAGCGCAACAAGGCTCTGGGAGCGTGGGGCGGCATCGGGGCCGCCGGTGCGACCATCGGTCTGATTGCCGGCGGCGTGCTCACTCGCTACGTCGGCTGGCAGTACATCTTCTTTCTCAACGTGCCTGTCGGAATCGCAGCGTTCGTGCTGGCTCGCCGCATCGTGCCGGAAAGCCGCCTAGACACGCAACGCCGCCGGTACGACCCGTTCGGCGGGATCACCGCAACGGCAGGATTGCTGCTTTTCGTCTATGCACTTTCTCAGGCACCGCAGCACGGTTGGGGCAGTGCTCGTACCGTGTTCTTGTTCGTTGCCGCCGCTGCGCTGGTTGCTGCTTTCCTGGTCATAGAGGCGAAGGTCGAAGCACCGCTACTGCCGCTGCACATGCTGCGTCGTCCGACATTGGTGGGCGCGAACCTGGCTGGATTGTTGCTCGGCGGCGGGTTCTTCGCGTTCATCTTCGTCGGCACGCTCTACATGCAGCAGGTTCTCGGATATTCCGCCATCAAGACCGGTCTCGCATGGCTCGCGGCCTCGCTCACATCGGTTGCGCTCGCGGGCATTGCTCAGGCTCTTGTTACTCGGGTCTCGGCGAAGTTCGTGCTCGCCGTGGGCATGGCCCTGATCGGTGGCGGCATCATGTGGGCAACGGCGGCACCTGCGCACGGGCATTTCTGGGCCAACTTGGCCGGTCCGTTCTTCGTCACCGGAGCGGGTACGGCGTTCGCGTTCATACCGGTCTCGATCGCAGGTCTGGCAGGCGTCGTCGAGCGTGATGCCGGGGTTGCTTCGGGTTTACTCAACACCGCGCAGCAGATCGGCGGCGCTGTCGGTGTCGCCATCGTGTCGACAGTCGCCGCGTCACACACGCAAGCATTGACCGCAGCCGGCGCCGCGACCCAAGTCGCTCTGACCGGCGGATTTCAATGGGCGCTGTGGATTTGCGGTGCCATCGGCTTGGCCGGCGTGCCGGTCGCGTTGATGCTGATGCGTCGCGACGACCTCACCCCAGCTGCCAGCGCCCCGGTAGCCGAACCGGCCTTCGCGATCGCCGACTAGTGGCCATCTTTGACGCGGCTGTGTATTGGCGTAGGACCCGCCGGGCGCCCCTCGACGATGTACGTCGGTGGTTGCCGGAGGATGCCGGCGCGCACGAACGCCGCCGCATCCGTGGCGGGCAGCGAGCGCTGGCGAAAAGGCACGCCGGTGGTGCGCGGCGCGCTGAGGCGGTCGAGCCGGAAGGTACGCCAGTCGCCGCGCTGGACGTCATACGCGACCAGGTACCAGCGATGCACGAGCGCGACCAACCGGTGTGGCTCGACGTGGCGCCGGGTCTGCTCGTCAGTGCTTGACACGTAGGAGAATTCCAGCCGTTCGTTGTCGCGGCAGGCCAGCGCGATCGTGGTAAGCACGTCCGGCTCGATGGTCGCGCGTCCATTCGCGGCCCAAACCGCCGGCACGGTCATGGCCCTGATCGCCTCGACGCGCTGGCGCAATCGCGCCGGCAGCACGGGCATCACCTTGGCCAGCGCGCGCACTGAGGCCTCTGCGATGCCTTCCAGCCCGCCTTGCGCGGCCGCATGCAATCCGACCGCAAGCGCGACGGCCTCGTCGTCGTCCATCAAAAGCGGCGGCAAGTCGACGCCGACGCCTAGTCGATAGCCGCCGTCGACCCCGCGACTCGCCGTGACGGGATAACCGAGGTCGCGCAGCCGTTCGATGTCGCGGCGGAGGGTGCGCTCCGAGATGCCCAGCCGGGATGAGAGCGTGGCACCGCGCCAATGCCGGTGGTTCTGCAGCAGCGACAGCAGCCGCAACGTGCGCGAACTCGTATTCGCCATGCTGGCCAGTCTCGCGCTTTCCGGTCAGAAAGTGACCGGTTCGGCTTCTAGCGTGGTCGAACGACCGACCCAACTAGACAAGAGGAAGAACGTCATGACCGAAACGGAGAAGATCGCAACCGTTGAGCGCGCCGACTTGTTACAGGCGCTCGCCCACGCCCGGCATTTCCTGCGCTACACCGTGCGCGACCTGACCGACGAGCAAGCCGCCAGGCGCACCACCGTCAGCGAGCTCTGTCTCGGCGGCCTTATCAAGCACGTCACCGCCGTCGAGCACGCCTGGATGAACTTCGTCGCCGAAGGCGCCTCGGCGATGGGCAACTTCAACGAGATGACGGAGGCCGACTGGGCGCGCCGCGCCGACGATTTCCGCATGTTGGACGGCGAGACCCTGGCTTATTTGCTCGAGAGATACGACGAGGCCGCGTGCCGGACCGACGACGTGGCGGCGGCACTGCCCGATCTCGACCTCGCGCACGCGTTGCCGGAGGCGCCGTGGAACGAGCCGGGCGCCCAGTGGTCGGTGCGGCGTGTGTTGTTGCACCTCATCGCTGAGACCGCCCAGCACGCCGGGCACGCTGACATCATCCGCGAATCGCTGGACGGCACGAAAAGCATGGGCTGACACCGGTCATTCACGAGGCAGCGTCGGCGCACACTTCTGAACCGACGGCGGCGAGGGGTTCGGCGTCGAATATTTCGATCGGACGACGAGAAGCGGCCCGCCAAGGCTCGCAAATTAGCGCAGCGAGAAGCGTGAACCCGACGGCGGCCGCAATTGCAGCGCGACCGCCCTGCACGGTGACGAGGACGCCACCGAGCGCCGAGCCGATCGCATTTCCTGCCGTCAATCCGCTGCCCATCCAGCCGAATGCCTCGGTAGACGCAGATGGCGGCGCAAGTGATGACAGCCGTTCGAACAGCCGGGAAAGCGCTGGCGCGATCGTGAGCCCCCAGCAAAAGAGCAGTATTGTCAGCACAATTCGGTCGGGTGCCAGCAGCAAGATCGCTAGCCCTGTCGCGACGAAGAGCAACAGGTGATGAAGCTCGGCGCGGTGACGCTGGCGCGATCCGTAGATGAGCCCGCCGCACAATGAACCGATGCTGGTGCAGGCGAGGGTGAAGGCCGCGCCGCTCGACGCATGGCGGCCGCTGACCAACGCGACAACTCCGACGGTTTCGGAGGCAAATGCGGCGACCAAAGCGGTGCCGGCGACCACGACACCGGCGATCCCTGGCGAGCGCAAGACGCGGCCACCTGGCAGCCGCGGCCCGGTATGCCGGCCGGCGTCCGCATTTCGGTCGCGAACGAAGCCCATCGTGCCGAGCAGAGCTAGCCCACCGGCGGCCGCCACCGCGACCCGCGGGCCGCCGAGCGCCGCCAGCACCGCCGTCATCGGCGGACCCAAAATGAAGATCAGTTCTTGCACCGTCGATTCGAGGGCGAAGACGCTGCGCCGCTGGTCGACAGACACGAGTGCGGGCAACACCGCGCGAATCGAGGCAGTGAGCGGTGGCGTACAAAGCCCTGACAGCAAAGCGAAAAGCGCCATCAACAATGGCTTTGCTGGTGAAAGCGATAGCCCTGTCATCGCAAGGGCAAAAAGCACGGAGGTGACGGCGAGCACCAGACGTCGTCCACGAGCATCGGC
>JBOGEK010000143.1:0-9294 GCA_050743645.1 Acidothermaceae bacterium | reverse complement strand
CCTCGGAGGCGATGACGTCGCTCGCGTTGTCGCCTCGCCTCGGCGTCCGGTTCGACGGCGGCACCGATCACGACGCCGGCTCGGTCACGGTCGACGTCACCCAGGTCAATGCGCGGGTGAAGTCGCTGGCGCAGGCTCAGTCCGACGACATCGCCGGACGGCTCGCGGCAGAAGGTGTCACGCAGATCAGCGGTGCCGCTCGCTTGACGAAGGTCACCGTCGCGGGCCAGCAACTCGCGATCACGACCAGTGACGGCAGCAGCGAAGACATCGAGGCGGACGTCGTCCTGCTTGCCACGGGTGCGCGCCCTCGCTTGCTGCCGACCGCAATGCCGGACGGCGAGAGGATTCTCACCTGGCACCAGGTTTACGACCTTGACGTGTTGCCTGAACGGCTGATTGTCGTCGGCTCCGGGGTTACCGGTGCCGAGTTCGCCGGCGCGTATCAGGCACTGGGCTCGCAGGTGACTTTGGTGTCGTCGCGCGATCGAGTGCTGCCCGGCGAAGATGCTGATGCGGCGGGTGTCGTCGAAGCTGTGTTCACCCGGCGAGGCATGGACATCGAGAACAAAGCAAGGGCGGCGGCGGTCGAACGCACGACTGACGGCGTGGTCGTCACACTCGCCGACGGGCGAACGGTCGAAGGCACGCATTGCCTTATGGCGGTGGGTTCTTTGCCGAACACCGCAGATGTCGGGCTCGACGAGGCGGGCGTCCGCTGTTCGTCGTCCGGCTTTATCGAGGTCGATCGGGTGTCGCGTACTTCGGCGTCCGGAATTTATGCTGCGGGTGATTGCACCGGCGTGCTGATGCTTGCGTCAGTTGCGGCAATGCAGGGCCGAATCGCGATGTGGCACGCGCTCGGCGAGGCGGTGCGTCCGTTGCGGTTGTCGACCGTTGCGGCGAATGTGTTCACCGATCCCGAGATCGCCACGGTCGGCGTTTCGCAAAAGGCGATCGACGAGGGCCGGGTCGATGCGCGCGCGGTAAAACTCCCGCTATCGCGCAACCCACGCGCGAAAATGGCTGGCATTACCGACGGATTCGTGAAGCTGTTCGCTCGGCCGGGTACCGGGTTAGTGCTCGGCGGCGTGGTCGTTGCTCCCCGGGCGAGTGAGCTGATTTTGCCGGTATCGATGGGCGTACAACTCGGTCTGACGGTCGACCAGGTCGCCCAGACGTTCTCGATTTATCCGTCGCTGTCGGGCAGCCTCACCGAGGCCGGGCGACAGTTGATGGAGACCCACCTCGACTAGCGCCGCCGTGAGTTACCTCGCGTCGGTGGGACGCCCGAGATCGCGGTCTTCTGGCACGGGAAGCGAATGTTGGCGAAGTCGTGACGCTCGCAGGCTGTCACCGTAGGCGAGCGTGACGAACGTTCCGCCGAAGAGGATCAGTACCGCGAGACCGATCCGGATTATCCATTGGCCCGGAAGCGCGAAGAAGATCGCCGCGATCGGCAGCAAGATGACGAGCTGGCGTACCAGGGCGCGTACTCGCCAACCCGCGTCGGTGAGCTCGTGCCGGACCCATTCGCGAAACGGCGGCGCTAGGCGAAAGCCGATCGCGAAGCAAAGCCATCGCCAAGGTCCGGGGTCACCTGGCATGCGGCTCACCCTTTGACCGTAGAGCACGCGGTCTCGCGGGCTCGGTCTACCGTGCGGCACCGCTGTTCGGCGACACCTCCATGCCGGTCGTGTCGACGGCTTCGAACGCGCCCGCTGGGATCGTCTTGAGCTGCGAAATCAACGCGTTGGGCCAGGAATTGTCGGCGGTCCCTTGAAAAAACCACGGTGCACCATTGTCGGCAAGCACCAAGCCGTAGGTCTGCATCGCCCGCAGAACGACCTGAGTTTGCGCGCTGTAGTGGGAAATATCGAAGCTTGCCTTCAACCGGAACCGTGCACCCATCGGCGGCAGCGATGCGCTTTGCGCGGAGCTCGCGTCGTGGCGTGCGGGCCACAGGTGTGCCGCGTCGGTGCGGTTCGTGGTGAACCGAATTGCGTGGTCGACGTGACCGGCGGCAACTTCATCCCACCGCAGAAGTCCCGGCAGAATAGGCAACCCGGCCGCGTCGGCCGACGTCCAGCCGTCAGGTCTGAGCGCATCGCTCGACAACGACCAGCGCGCACCAGATCCCGCCGTCCAACCGGAAGACGTCTGGTGCGTGTCCCAGGTCTCGAACAACTCGCATGTGTCGGCTGTGACGACGATCGCGTGCCGATCGCCGCTGGCGGCGGAGCCACCCTCGATCTTCGTGGCCGCGCTGAAGGGATATGAGACCTTGTCGCTCTCGTCGGCGTAGTCGAACGTGACCGGCACCCGCGCCTGGCCGGCGGCTGCCACCGTTACCGGTATGCCATAAGGCGCCGAAGGATCTCCCGATGGACCGAAATCAGGATGCAGGTTGTGGGTCGACGCGCCCATCGCCGCGAGCCACGCTGAGCTGTGCGAGTCAACCGGCAACGATCTGACGTCTGCGTGCCAGTAGTTATCAGGCGGAAAGACCTGGCAATGCGTTCCAGCGAGTACGTCGGCCCCGGATGCTTTCCCGACGGTTACTGGGTTGGTCGTCGTACTCGGCTTCGCTGGCGCAGTACTGGGCTTGGTCGCATTAGCGCTCGGTTTGGTTGTTGGCGGGGTCGCCGATGGTGTCGCTTGCGCAGCCTTCGTCGTCGCATTCTCGGGCCTCGCTGTCGACGGCGAAGGTCCGAACGACGAAGGAGCGGACGGCGAAGCGGGAGCTGCCGGCGAGATCGTCACCGAAGCTGCCGGAGTCGAGAGCTTGCTAGCCGTGCCGATCGAACTTTGTCGCTGGTCGTGCTGACCGTCGCATCCCGTGGAAATCGCGGCGAGCGCGACGAACGCCCCCGCAGTCATGGCAACTTTCGATCTCACAGTTGTCCTTCGGCTCGCCAAGCGGCCGCACTTGACTGCATCGGCGAAATCACGGCCGTCAGTCCGAACGAATCTCGCAAACGACTGCGCCACCCGCTACGCTCTGCCCCGGCTCAGCTGACAGGTTGGCAATCACGCCAGCCTGATGTGCGAGCAACGGCTGCTCCATCTTCATCGCTTCGAGCACGACCACGAGATCACCCGTCTCTACTCGCTGACCTTCAACAACCGCGACCTTGACGATGGTGCCTTGCATCGGCGCCACCAGTGATGCTCCGCTGTGCGCGCCGGTGCGCTGGCGTTGCGCTCGCTTGCGCCGTGGACCAGAAACCTGTTGTCCGGACGACGAAAATTCTGCGGGAACCGTCACTTCGAGACGCTTGCCACCGACCTCGACCGTGATCGTCTCGCGGGCACCGGCCAACGATTCTTCGTTCGCCTGAGCGTCAAAAGGCGCGACGTCGTTGACGAACTCGGTCTCGATCCATCGGGTGTGCACGCGAAACGGCTGAGCCGGGTCGGCGGGCGCGAACGCCGGGTCATTGACAACCGCGCGATGAAAGCCCAGCACTGTAGGCATTCCGGCGATATCGAACTCGGCGAGCGCGCGTCGAGCCCGTTGCAATGCCTGCCGCCGATCTGCTCCGCTCACGACGAGTTTCGCCAGCAGCGAATCGAACGCCTGGGGTATGACGCTGCCCTCTTCGACGCCGGAATCGAGCCGCACTCCGGGCCCACTCGGCGGCCGCCACACAGCGATCCTGCCCGGCGACGGCAAGAAATTCCTCCCGGGATCTTCGCCGTTGATGCGGAACTCGAACGCATGCCCGCGTGCAGGAGGGTCGTTGTATCCGAGCGGTTCGCCTTCGGCCAGCCTGAATTGCTCACGAACGAGGTCGATTCCCGAAACCTCTTCGGTGACAGGGTGTTCGACCTGCAACCGGGTGTTGACTTCGAGAAACGAGATCGCGCCGGTCTGGTCGACCAGAAACTCGCAGGTGCCCGCGCCCACGTAACCGGCGGCCCGAAGAATGTCTTTCGATGAGGCATACAGCGTCGCGTTTTGCTCGGCGCTCAGAAACGGGGCCGGTGCTTCCTCGACGAGTTTCTGGTGGCGCCGCTGCAACGAACAATCGCGAGTCGACACCACGACCACGTTGCCGAAAACGTCAGCGAGACACTGCGTCTCGACGTGGCGCGGATTCTCGAGATAGCGCTCGACGAAACACTCACCCCGACCGAACGCCGCGACTGCCTCGCGCACCGCCGACTCGTACATTTCGGGGATCTCTTCGATCGTCCGGGCCACCTTGAGCCCGCGGCCACCACCACCGAAGGCGGCTTTGATCGCGACCGGTATTCCATGCCGGCGAGCAAAATCGACGACCTCGTCGACCCCCGAGACCGGGTCGGCAGTGCCAGGCGCCAGCGGTGCGCCGACCGATTGCGCGATGTGCCGCGCCCGAACTTTGTCGCCGAGAGCTTCGATCGCGGCCGGTGGCGGGCCTATCCAGATCAACCCGGCGTCGAGAACTGCTTGCGCGAATTCGGCGTTCTCCGACAAGAATCCGTACCCCGGATGCACCGCATCGACGTCCGACCGCGTGGCGATCGAGATCAGCTTCTCGATGTCGAGATAGCTGGTGGCAGGGGTATCGCCGTCGAGTGCGTATGCCTCGTCGGCAAGCCTCGAATGCGGAGCGTCGAGATCGGGCGCGGCGTACACAGCGACTGCGGCGATGCCCGCGTCGTGGCATGCCCGCACCACCCGGACGGCGATCTCGCCCCGATTCGCGACGAGTACCTTGCGCACCTGGCTCCTTCCGGTTCCGCGGCTGCTCGCGGCGGTCCGCTCTCGCTTTCCGGTCTCGGCTTCGTGAGTCTACGAGGAGGCCCGGTAAGGACGGGCAGGCCACACACTCAGAAATGAACGTCGACTGCCGATAGAAGATTGTGTGGTCGCGCGTACTCGAGGGCTGCCGGCCTCGCGTGGTCCAGGACATCGCCAAGGCCGGCGCTTTGTTGTACGCGTTCGGCGCGGTCCTGCTGAGCCTGGAACTCTGGATAATTCCTGCGCCCGCGTTTCCCGCCCACCTGATGGCGGTAGCGATCCTCGTCGTCGCGGCCTTCGCGGGCGGTGCCGGGGTGTTCTGGCTGCGTCCGTACTCGATACCGCTCGCCTGTTGGCCGCTTTTCGTTGCGATGCCGGTCGGCATGATCTTGTTCATGGCGGTCGCGAGCAACGATCCGAGCGCTTCGTCACAGCTGGCCTTTTGCTGGCCGGTGTTCTTCGGCGCGTACTACCTGAAGCGCGCTGCAGCGCAAATAGTCACCGCACTCGCCGTCGGCGCCGAGATCACCCTGTGCGTGCTGATCGACCCGAACCAGGTCGTGGTCGAAGACGCGGTCGGCGTGTCGGTGATCTTGTGCGCCTTGATGGTCACGCTGATCCGGGCACGTGACCGGGTCGACGAGTTGATGCGCGTCCTACGGCATGACGCCGAGACCGATGCCGTCACCGGACTGTTGAGCCGCCGGGCCTTCGACGCCGACCTCCAAGCGTTGGACGACGATGAGGTCACTGCGCTGATCGTCGTCGACATCGACGCCTTCAAGCAGGTCAATGACTCGTACGGCCATGCGGCCGGCGATGACGTCCTGCGCGTCGTCGCGACTTGCCTCGAAGCGAACCGGAGGCCCGACGACACCGTCTACCGGCTCGGTGGCGACGAGTTTGCGGTCTTACTCCCGGGCTGCCCGGCAAGCGCCGCCGCCGGGCGCGGTGAGGAAATCCGGCACCGGGTCGAGGTGGCGGCCGTGCGGGCGCCGGCGACCTCGGGTGTGACCGTCAGCGTCGGCGTGGCCTGCCTGCCCGATCATGTGCGGCACCACGTCGAGTTGCTCGCGGTGGCGGACGTCGCGATGTACGCCGCGAAGAATTCAGGACGCAACAGGGTGGTCGAGGCCACCCAGGCCGCCTAGCCGAAGACGCCGGCGGTGGTGCCGGTCGCGTCGCGACCTAGCGGAAGACGCCGGTATGGCCGAGGGAGTAGCGGCCGGGCTGCGGATACACACAGAGTCCGTGCGGGCCCGAGCCGACCTTGATCTTCTTGATCAGATGGCCGTCGACCGTGCTGATGTCGTAGACCACTCCGTTGTAGCGACCCGAAACCCACAGCTGCGTTCCGTCGGCGGAAACGCCGCCCATGTCGGGAGAACCGCCGCCGGCAATCGGCCACTTCGCCCTGACCGTACGGGTGGCAAGGTCGACGACCGAGATCGAGCCTTCACTGCGGTTCGTGACGTACAGGTCCTTGGAATCGCGGCTCACGTACAACCCGTGGGCGCCCTTGCCGGTAGGGATAAAACCGATCTTGGCGAAGTTGTCGCCGTCGATCTCCCAAACGCCATTGCTGTTCATGTCGGCGACGTAGAACACCTTGCCATCGGGAGACGCCTTCACGTCTTGTGGCATCGCATTGGCCGCAAGCTGGAAGTGCCCGACGACTTGCCTGGTGTCGGTGTCGACTTTCAGCACCTGGCCGTCGAACTCGCAACTGACGATGAAGTAACGGCCGTTGGCCGAGAAGTCGGCATGATTGACGCCCTTGCACGGAACGTTCGTGCTGTGTTCGAGCGCCATCGTGTGGGGGTCGCGCCAGTCGATGCGCTGAAGTCGCTCGGCCATCACGAGGGCGCTGGTGCCGTCCGGCGTGAAGTACAGGTTGTAGGGGTCGGCGACCGGCACCGGCTTGCCGGGCTTGCCGGTAGCCGGGTCGATCGGCGTGAGCGCGTTGCCGACGTCGCTGTTCACCCACAACGTCTTGAGGTCATACGAAGGGACGACGTGCTGCGGCTGCGCGGGTACCGCGAAATGTTCAACGATCTTGTAGGTCGACGGATCGATCACGTCGACGGTGTTGCTGTTGCTGTTCGGCACGTAGATCAGGTTCGGGAAGCCGGCGACGACCGGGCTCAGCATGCCGGGCCGGTCGTGGTTGTACAGGTCGGCGGGATCGTCGACCGGCGGCATGCCGGGCAGCGGGTTGCCGAAGCCGGTCATGGTGGCTCCGGTCGTGACGGCCGGCTGTGCAGACCCTGCTCCTCCGCCGCCCGACAGCGATGCGCCCGGCGATGAGCCCGGCGATGAGCCGGGCGACGGGCTAGCTCCTGGCGTCTCGCCGGTCAGGAACGTCGCAGGCGGCGCGCTGTCGGCCGGCAACGCCATCGAGGTCATCGAGTCGTCGGCCGACCCGTTCGCGTCACCAGACGACGTCTTCGACGTGCACCCGGCGACGAGCGTGGCAGCGAGCAGTGCGCTCGCCGCGCCCGCAACGAAGCAGCGCCGGGTTCGGCGCGGGGTTGGTGTCAACGCGACGCACCATCTATCAGCGTTGACATCGTCACGGCCGCGAGGCCCCGCTTTTGCAGGCCGGCCAGGATTGCGGGCATCGCCTGCACTGTTCCCGCGTGGCCGAGATGTAAAGACACGATCGAGCCCGGCCGCACGGCGTCGAGCACCCGACTCGTCACGAGGGCGGCTCCAGGATCGGTGTAGTCGGCCGGATCGACGTCGTACGACAGGCTGGTGGCGTACCCGGCGCGACCGGCAGCGGCCAGGATGGCTGGCGTCGCATGCACCGTGCCGCTCGGGCGAAACCATCTGCCCTGTGTGCCGGTCAGCCTGCGTAACACGTCGGCGCACTTGGTGATCTCGGAATCGTCGACTGTCGGGGACAGCGACGTCATCGTGAGATGGCGATACGTGTGGTTACCCAGGTCGTGACCGCCGCCGAGGATCCGCTTGGCCATCTGCGGTTGCGCTTCGAGCCACGTTCCGACCGCGAGCACCGTGACCTTGCCGTTCACCGCCTCGACCTTCACGAGCAGCTCGTTCGCCAGCGTCGGATCGCCCGCGCCATGAAAGGTCAGCGCAACGCCGGTCGCGGTCGTCGGTCCGTGCGCGATCTCGACCGCTGGCCCACCGGTAGGCGTGGACGGCGTGCTGGTGGCCGGGCTCGCAGCGCCGCTCGACGACGCGCTCGACGGCACGGTGGTCGACGGCACGGTGGTCGACGGCGAGCTGCCGGTCGGCGAGCTGCCGACGGCTGACGGCGCGGGCGTTCCCGTGAGTTCGGTTGTCGCTGGCGCCGCATCGCGGTGCGCGTCGTCGCAGCCAGCGCCCGCAGCGCCCGCAGCGCTCGCCGCCGCAAGAGCAGCTGCCTTGAGCAGGGTCCGGCGCTCGATCGTCACGGCCGAAGCTTATGTCGGCCGGGTAACCCCGCAGTCAACGGCCGCGCAAGGAATCGCGCCAGGCACCGGGGCGGCCTGTTGGCGAGTCGATCGGTCCGAGCGCTCCGCCGCGAAGTGTGCGGCGCCAGCCTGAAACGGCGGCCCCTTTTTGGGTGGCTGCTTCTCGTCGTCCGGCTGCTCGACGTCGTCCGGCCAGGATTGTGACAGCGGTGACGACGGCGGCGAGCTCGTCGTCGTCGGGCGTGCCTTTGACCACGTGAAGCGATGTCATAGCGGAATGTTGCCGTGCTTCTTAGGTGGCAACGAATCCCGTTTGTTGCGGAGAATTCGTAGCGCGCGGGTGATGGTGGCACGGGTCTGTGACGGTGCGATTACGGAGTCGACGTAGCCGCGTTCGGCGGCGATATATGGGTTCGCCAGGTGGTCTTCGTATTCAGCGACGAATGTCGACCGTTCGGTGTCGGGATCGTTGGACGCCGCGAGTTCCTTGCGGTACAAGATGTTCACCGCGCCCGCCGCACCCATCACTGCGATCTGCGCGGTGGGCCAGGCGAGATTGACGTCGGCCCGCAGATGCTTCGAACCCATGACGTCGTAGGCGCCGCCGTAGGCCTTGCGCATGATGACGGTCACCTTCGGCACGGTGGCTTCCGCATAGGCGAAAAGCAGCTTCGCGCCGCGTCTGATGATGCCGTTCCATTCCTGGTCGGTGCCAGGCAGGAAACCTGGTACGTCGACAAAGGTCAGGATCGGAATGTTGAACGCATCGCAGGTGCGCACGAAGCGGGCCGCTTTCTCGGACGCGTCGATGTCGAGGCAGCCCGCGAGATGCATTGGCTGGTTGGCGACGACACCGACCGGATGCCCTTCGACTCGGCCGAAACCGCAGACGATATTTGGCGCGAACAAGCCTTGCGTTTCAAGGAAATCGCCGTCGTCGAGCACCGCCGCCAAGACGGTATGGACGTCGTAAGGCTGGTTCGCCGAATCGGGCACCAGCGTGTCGAGTTCCAAGTCGTCGGACGTCGGATCGAGCGCCGCCTCGACGTCGACCGCAGGCGGACCTTCCATATTGTTCGACGGGAAAAACGACAGCAGCTCTTTGACGTATTCGATCGCGTCGTCTTCGTCGGCGGCCAGGTG
>JBOGEK010000142.1:0-7785 GCA_050743645.1 Acidothermaceae bacterium | reverse complement strand
AGTCAACGCCGAGGATCAAAATGTTCTGCGCGGTGCCGCCGCCCTTCGCATTGGGTGGCGCTGTCTCTTTGACGGGTCGAGTCTTCGGGTCGATGAGGGTCTTCAGCGCTGGGCCGTGCTTCACGTTGCCGAGGATGTGCTGAACGATCAGCACCCCGCCGGCCCCGACCATGACGATGACCGCACAGAACCCCACGATGATGCGCCCGATGATGCGAGCCCGACGCCGCGACCGGTCGTAGACTGCCTGCTCGCCGAGAGGATCGAGGAGCCGACGCCTGCCGAACTGCGGTGACATCTGCCCGATGCTCCTGACCTGTGCGGTTGCCCGGCGTGCGGCTGCTGGCTTGAATCGGCCGCCCGGTGCTGGTTCCGGGCGGCCGTGTTGAAAGACGTGGGAGCCGGCCATTTGGTTGCAACGTCGGCGCCTGAACCACACCTCGGAAACACCTAGTAGCCGAGCGCGTCAATGCTAACGAACGGGTGATCAGCGGAAGTTCCCACCCGTGCCCGCTGGTGCCGAATCGGGCGGCCGGGTTGGCCCGCGCGGCCTGGTTGACCTGGTGGTCTGGTTGGTCTGGTTGGTCTGGTTGGTCTGGCCGGAGCTGTGCTCGATCAGGCGGTGCAGCCGGCGTTGGCTGCGGTCGTCGTCCCGGCGGGCGTCGTAGCCGCCGGTGCGGTGCCCGGCGCGACCGCTCCGGAGTATGACGAACCCAGCACCAACTCGACGTCACTGCCGAGTTGCGGGTCGGCCTTCAGCGTCGCGCCCGGAATCGCCGCCGCGAGTGTCTGGGCCGCCCCGGCTTGCGTCGGTCCGTAGTTGATCACGCTTGTCGTCGCGCCGGTGCCCCGGTTGGACGGCGTGCCGTCGACCACGAACCCGAGTTTGGTCAAGTCTGACGTCGCCTTGCCGGCAAGTCCCTGCAGGCCGGCGCCGTTGAACACCCGCACATGCACGGAGCTGACTGGCACCGTCGGTGCCGCCGATCCGGCCCCGTTGGTTGGCGACCCAGCGGGCGCATCGGCCTTCAGCGAGTCGAACAGCGCGGTGGCTTTGGCGTCGTCCACCACATCGACGTCCTGCCCGTCCTGCTTGCCGAAGCCCGACAGCGGCAAGGTCGTGAGCACGACGTTGCCGGTGCTGAGACCCTTCAGCTTGAGCGCCAGCTTGGCCATGTCACCCACGCTCATGCCCTTGTCGACGGTGATCGACTTCGTGAGCGCATCGAGAAAAGCGTTGAGTTTCAAGGGGTTTCCGAGCGTGCCCGCACTTTCGACCTTGCGCATCATCGACGCCAGGAACTGCTGCTGGCGCTTGATGCGGTCGATGTCGCCGAGGGCCAGGCCGTAGCGTTGCCGCACGAAAGCCAGCGCCTGCACACCGTTGAGATGGTCGTGGCCGGCCGGTAGGTCGATGCCGGTCATGGTGTCGTGCGCCGCTTTCGTCAGGCAGACGTCGACGCCGCCTAGCGCGTTGACCATGTTCAGGAAGCCTTCGAAGTCGATCTCGGCGTAGTGGTCGACATGTATTCCGGTGAGGTTCTGCACCGTGCTCACCAGCAACGGCGCGCCGCCGAGCGAGAAGGCCGCGTTCAGCTTGTCCTTGTGCGCCGGATGAGCCACGCCCTTGTCGTCTGTGTAGGCAGGAATCGTGACCCAGGAGTCGCGAGGGAGCGAGACGAGCGTTGCCTTTTCATGACCCTTGGCCAAGTGGGCCAAGATCACGGTGTCGGACCGCTGGCCGACCACCTGATCAGCTGGATTGGTCGACTGCGCGAATCCCGGCGTGGTGCCGGTGCGGCTGTCGGACCCGACGAGAAGCACGTTCTCGGCGCCACCAGTTGCCTGTGCCCCGCCCGGCTTGATCACGCCGGCCGCTCGGGTGAGGTTGCCGTTGTAGTGCAGGTAGCGCGTGTAGAGAACCCCGCTCCCCAGCAGCACCAGCAGCGCAAGTACGCCCGCAATGATCACTACCGGACGACGCCACGAGGTGCCACCACCACCGCCACCTGATGCGTACTGCGGCGTGCGCGGTGAGCGTTGGGGCTGCCGTGGGCCGCGCGGGTCAAGCTCGGGCGGCAGCACCGATTCACGGGCTGGCGGCTCAGGTGACGGCGCGGTCGGCTCGGTCACTGGGCGTGCTCCTCGGGACTGTCGGGTTTGCGGCGCGGTATCTGCGCGGTCGGCGCAGTGTCTGGCGGCCGGCGGCGTGTCTGGCTGCGGGGTGGCTCCCATCGAGGCTAACCGGCGATCGCCGATGCCGTCGGCACCGACGCGGCCGCGGCCGACCGGGTCGGCCACAATCGGGTAGGCCGGTATCGGGGAGTTCGACGTGCAAGGAGGTCGTGGGATCGCCATCGACCGCGATGCCCCGCATGTATCGACGCGCGCGGGTGCGACCGCGTTGCGCGCTGTCGGACGCCGCCGGACTGGGCTCGCGTCGCGGCGGGTGGCTGGCTCGCCACGAGGTGGTTTCTGGCGGTGCGTGCGCAGCTTCGACGCCGCGGCCGTCGCCACCCTGAGCGCTGCCGCCGCCGCGCTCTACATCGTGTTTGCACTTGGCGAGCACCGACATTTCTTCACCAGCGCTTACGATCTCGGCATTTTCGACCAGGCCGTTCGCAGCTACGCGCACCTCGGAGCGCCCGTTTCGCTTATCAAGGGCGTGCACAACAACTTCGGCACGCACTTTTCGGTGCTCGGCGACCACTTCTCGCCGATTCTGGCTCTCTTGGCGCCGTTCTACCGGGTCTTTCCGCACGTGCAGACGCTGCTCATTGCGCAGGGGGTGCTTTTTGCGGCGTCCATACCGTCGGTTTGGCTCTTCACCCGCCGCAACCTCGGCAAGGCGCCCGCCTATCTGATCGCGGTCGCATACGCGCTGAGCTGGAGCCTGCAGACGGCGCTTAGCAACGACTTCCACGAGATCGCGTTCGCCGTGCCACTGCTGGCGGTTGCCATCGAGCGGTTGGACGCCGGAAAGCTGCGCACGGCCATCGTGGCTGCATTGTTGCTGTTGCTGGTGAAAGAAGATCTTGGCGTGGTCGTGGCGGCGTTCGGGGTCGTCATCGCGTTGCGGACGAAGCGATGGCGTACCGGCGCGATCCTGGCCGTCGGCGGGCTGGTCGCGGCGTTCGTCGAGACTCGGTTACTGATTCCTGCCGCAGGCGGCCGATCTGGCTACTACTGGACTTACTACGCCGATCTCGGATCGAGTCCGCTCTCGGCCGTATGGCACGTGATTCGCCATCCGTTGTCGACGTGGCATTTCGCGACCTCGCCGGAGGCAAAGGCGCGGCTCCTCAAGTGGCTTTTCCTGCCGCTAGGGCTCGCCAGCCTCGGTTCGTCGTTCGTACTGCTCGCCATCCCGCCTATTGCCGAAGTCGTGCTCTCGTCGAATCCCTACGACTGGCCACTCGATTCGCACTACACCGCTGTGGTCGCGCCCATCCTCACGATGGCGGCGGTCGACACTGTCGCCAAGCTGCGGCGCGTCATCGCGGGCGCGCCCGCAGTAGCGATGGCGAGGCGCACCCAACGGCGTCGCAGCCGCGCAGGGTGGGTGCTCGGCGCAAGTTGGGCCACCGTCGTCGTGGTGATCGCGGTTTGGGGTTGCGGACGGATGCCTTTCGACCAGATGACCAAGTCGTGGTGGTCGAAGACCAGCACGTTCGAGCAGGCCGAGAATGCCGCCGTCGCTGCGGTGCCGAGTGGTGCGACGGTCGAGGTGAGCGATCACTTGGCACCGCACCTCACCGACCGGGCCAATGTGATGTTGCTCGACACCAAGCCGCACAATGCTTCCTGGGTTGTCATCGACGAGGGCTACGTCGACTGGCCGCTCACGCCGGCCGAGCAGCAGGCGAGAGTTAGCTGGCTCGGTTCGCATGGTTATCAGGTAGTTTTCGCGCGCTCGCAGATCGTCGTTTACCACCGGGAGCAGCAGTAGTGGAGCGGACCAAGCAGTGACTCTCGATCGCGAGCATTCCGCGGCTGCTGACTACGAATTCGACCCGGCCGACGACACCATTGACGACCCGGCCGACGACACTGGATCCGACGCATCCACTGGATCCGACGCCGCCGGCAACCCGGCCGCCGAACTAACCGGCGACTCGTTCGGTTCTCGATTTTCGAACTGGCCGGCCAATGCGCTGGCCTGGTTTTCGGCGCTGCCCGCGGTCGCCGTCGCCGGCTGGTTGCTTGCCGCGTTGCCGTTGGTCGTGTTGCACAGCTACCGGCCGCTGCCCGCGGTGTTGTGCGGTCTGCTGATCGCGGCGATTCTCTGTCGACCTGCATTGCGGGTTGCGAACGCGCGTGCTCGTGAGTTCGGTGCGGTGCCGTGGTGGGTGGTCGTCGCGATCCTTGCCGTGGTCGTCGGATTCGGCGTCCTGGCGTTCGCGACGAGCGCGAGTGACGTGCTGGTGCGGCGCGATCCCGGCTCGTACTCAATGAGCGCCACTTGGCTGGCGTCGCACGGAACCATCGAAATGCCCACTCATGCAGCGTCGTTCGGCGGCACCGATCCGAACCTTGTCCTTGCCTCACAGGGCTTTTACGTGCATGGCTCGCACATCATTCCGCAGTTCATGACGGGCGTGCCGGTGCTGATGGCGATCGGCGGCTGGTTCAACGGGATCTCCGGCGTCCTGCATGCGAACGCAATAATCGGCGCGTTCGCGTTGCTGGCGTTCGCCGGGCTGGTGGCTCGTCTCGTCGGCCCGAAATGGGCGCCGCTGGCGGTTCTCACGCTCGCATTCGTGCAACCCGAACTCGACGTGATGCGGGCCACCTACAGCGAGCCGGCGGCCCAGCTGATCCTGCTCGGCGGGCTCTGTGTGGTGCTCGATGCCTTACTCATAGGCAAATTGCGACCGCTCGCCGCACCCGACATCGGGCTCGCTGGTGGCGACGATCGGCACGGCGCCGACGCACGGGCGATGCGTGATTGCAGGCTCGCGCTAGCTGTCGGTGGCCTCGTGATGGGTCTGGTGCTCGTCGTCCGCATCGACGCCGTCGCCGACCTGTTGCCGCTGGTGCCGTTCGCAGGCTGGCTCGCGTTTCACCGGCAGCGGGTCTGGCGATCGCTGGCCGTCGGTGTCGGCGTGGGCTTGCTCGTCGGCGCATTCGACTGCGTCTTCTTGACGTTGCCGTATGCGAAACACGTGGGTGGCTCGCTTCTTGAGGCCATTGGCGGCTTCGTGGTCGGCATCCCGGTCACGATCGTCGTCGTCCGCGCTGGGTGGGCATCGCGGCGGGCAGGTGACCGTCGCCACCGTTATTGGTCCGAAGCTTTGCTGCTGCTCGGGCTGTTGATCGCCGCAGCCGTAGGGGCCTTCTTGCCGGTCACGAAGACGAAGTGGCACGTGCTCGCCGCGCTGGCGCTCGCCGGTCTCGTCGTTTTCGCCTGGGTCGTCGCGCGCAGCGTGTGGTGGTGCCAGCACCATGCCGATCGCACGAGATCGACGAAGTGGCCGGCAGTTGCTGCGCTCGTCGTCTTTCTCGGCGGGCTGTTCTATTTCCTGCGTCCGCATTTGATGACGATGCGTTCCGCCGCCACCTCTGGTGGCGCGTTCTACGTCTCCCAGGTGCAGCGGCTCGAAGGCTTGCCGCAAGATCCCACCCGCTCCTATTACGAGAACGCCACCCGTTGGCTGTCGTGGTATTTCGGCTGGACCACGCTCGCGCTCGCGCTCGTCGGAGCGATGTTTCTCGCCTACCAGCAAGTAAAAGGACGGCGGCGAGAGTGGTTGCTGCCACTGGCGTTGTTCCTCGGCATGACCGCTGCCGTGCTCGCGATCCCGAGCATCACGCCCGACCATCCGTGGGCCGACCGGCGTTTCGTGCCAGTCGTCTTGCCGGGGGTCATCGCCGTCGCCGTCCTGCTGGTCTCGGAGCTGTTCAAGCGAGCGGGCGAGCGGCACTGGCACCTCGAAACCGTCGCTGCCGTGCGCACCGTGCTCGTGATAGCCGCGGTTGCGGTCATCGTCGTGCCTGCGTGGTGGGGCAGCAGGGGAGTGTTCACCGCGCAGACCGAGCACGGCGAGGTCGCGCTGGTCCACGACGTCTGCGCGCAACTGAGACCGGGCGACGCGGTGATCGCGTTCGGCGCGGCGGGCGAAACGGTCTGGCCGGGGACAGTGCGCATCATGTGCAACGTGGGGGTCGGCTACCTCGACGGTCGCGACAATCCGGCCGCACTCCAGCGGATCGGCGAGCGGGTGCAGGCCCGCGGCGGTCGGCTGATGGTGCTCGTCGACGGAACCGTCGACGGCGACCGCGCAGCCGTGCCCGGCGTCGTCGACTGGCCGCAGAAGCCGGCCGGCATGCTCCAGACCACCGAACTCGGTCACACGCTGGTGAAACGCCCCGATCACGTGGCGAAAGGCTTGCGTTTCGAAGTGTGGCTCGGGCAACTGCAGGTAGGCGGATAGGGGCATTTCGCTCGGCCCGGCCGCCGAACTGCGAGAATGACCGCTCGAAACTTTTTCGACGTCGAACGGAATCGATCATGCGCGTGTTCGTCACCGGCGCCGCCGGCTTCATCGGTTCGCACTATGTGCGCACCATGCTCTCGGGCGGCTACCCCGCGTTCGCAGATGCAGACGTCACCGTCTTCGACAAGCTGACGTACGCCGGCAACCTCGACAATCTCGCGCCGGTGACTGACAGCCCGCGGTATCGGTTCGTCCAGGGCGACATCTGTGACGCCGCGCAGGTCGCCGAAGTACTGCCAGGGCACGACGTCGTCGTCAACTTCGCGGCCGAGTCGCACGTCGATCGTTCGATCTTCGGCGCCGCCGAGTTCGTCGTCACCAACGTGCTCGGCGCACAAACGCTTTTCGATGCGTGCGTCAAAGCCGGTGTCGAGCGAGTGGTGCACGTGTCGACCGACGAGGTCTACGGCACGATCCCCGAAGGATCGTGGACCGAGTCGCACATCCTCGAGCCGAATTCTCCTTATTCTGCAAGCAAAGCTGGGGCTGACCTGCTGGCTCGGGCTTACGCGGGCACCTACGGATTGAACATCTCGGTCACCCGCTGCACCAACAACTACGGGCCTTACCAGTTTCCCGAAAAGGTCATCCCGTTGTTCGTCACCAACTTGATCGACGGCTTGCGGGTGCCGCTCTACGGCGACGGCCTCAACATCCGCGACTGGCTGCATGTCGACGACCATTGCCGCGGTATCCAGCTCGTCGTCGAAAAGGGCGCGCCAGGCCAGTTCTACAACATCGGCGGCGGCCTCGAACTCAACAACAAAGAGCTCACCCAGAAGCTGCTCGACGCGTGCGGCGCCGACTGGAGCTCGGTCGACTACGTCGAAGACCGCAAGAATCACGACCGCCGCTATTCATTGGACGACGCAAAGCTGCGCGCGATGGGCTACGAACCGAAGACCACGTTCGACGACGGACTCGCGCAAACCGTTCAGTGGTATCGAGACAACGACTCGTGGTGGCGGCCGTTGAAAGAAAAGGCGGCACTCGCCACGTGAGCGGTGACGGCGCGAACGTGAGTGGCGAGGGTGCGAACGTGAGTGGCGAGGGTGCGAACCCGAACGCGAACCGGCGCTGGCTGGTGGTGGGTGCCGGCGGACAGCTCGGCAGCGACCTGCTGCGGGTGTTGGCGGCGCGACCCGAGGTCGAGGTGGTCGGCCTCACTCGGGCCGACCTCGACGCGACCGATCAGGCGGAAGTGGTCAAGGTGATGGCCGACGTGACGCCGGCCGTGGTGCTCAATGCGGCGGCCTATACGGCCGTCGATGCGGCGGAAGCCGACGAA
>JBOGEK010000141.1:0-11807 GCA_050743645.1 Acidothermaceae bacterium | reverse complement strand
TAGCAACGGCAAACAGCTCATGCTCACCGGGAGCGTGCAATCGACGGCGATCGACGCCCCATGCGTCGTGGCACCGATCGACACGCAGTCGCTGGCTGTCGGCGCATCAAGCAGTGGCGACTGTTCGAGCCCTGCGATGCACGAGGGCCGTGCTGCGGCGGTCCTCACGGGTCAGTCGTCGAACACCGCGAAAGTTGCGATCGCCCACGTTGACCCGACGACCGGGAAAACCACGACCGGACCGACCGTGATGACGTGGGACGACGCGTCCGATACGCACTTGGTCACCGTGTACGGCGGCGGTTCGTTGTGGTTGTACGACGTCGAGACGCCGAGCGGTGCGCAGGCGGTCGAGGTGTCGCAGACGACCGGCCAGGTCGAAGACGTCGTGAGCTTGCCGAAGTTTTTCCGGCCGGTGGTGGCGGCAGACGCCCACGGTTTGTGGATCGGCAACTCGATCGAGGGCTCGCCGGTCGGGGGTGTGTTGTTCCACGTCGCGCCGGGCTCGCACAAGGTGACGACGGTGCTGCCGGGATCGGACGTCGTCGACTGGCTGGTCGCTGATGGTCAGCACGTGTGGGCAGGCGTGCGGCCAGCGGGTGCTTCGGAGCAGACGGTGTGGAGGTTCGACGGATCGGCTGCGAAGTCAGCCTTCCATGTGTCCGAGCCGGGGCTCTTTGTCTTCGATGTCGTTGGCGACGAGGCGAACGGGTTGTGGGCAGCCGAGCCATTTCCCGAGGCGAACGGCCAGCTCTCATCAGATGCCGGCCACTACGAGCTCGACGTCGTCCGAATTGATCCCGATACGGGCGCGCGAAATACGCAGGCCAGGTTGCCGGCCACCCTTGCGGAGCTGACTCAGGACCTGGGCCCCCTCGCCAGGACGATCGCTTTCGTTGCGGGCAGTTGCTACGTGCTGGAGCAGCCGTTCGCCACTGGGGATCTCGGCTCCACCCGGCTCGCGCGCGTAGCTCCGGTCGGCTAGCGCGTGGGAGTTGCTGGGGCTCAGGGTGTGTGACCGACGTTCGGACTGAGCAGACCTAGCCGCGACCGTTCGAGAGTTTGGAGAGTCTCGTGGCAGCAAGGTCTTCTACAACCCGGGCAGCTTCGTCAACCGGGGCAGCGTCGTCCGCGAAAGGCGTTCGGCGCATCGGCAGCAGTCAGCCGTGGCTGCACCAGAAAGGCGTCGAGATCCAGAAGTTCGGCACCGTGCGGCAGTTCCCGCTCGGCCTGTCGTACGACGCGCGCATGTACTCGTGCGAACAGCTGAACCACACGCTTGCCGACAGCCAAATCCTGTTCGCGCTGTACAAGAAGCATCACTGGCTGATGCGCGGACCGACGTTCTACCAACTGCATCTGCTGCTCGACAAGCATGCGGGCGAACAGTTGGTGTTGATCGACACGATCGCCGAACGGGTGCAAACGCTTGGCGGTGTTGCGGTCGGCGATCCTCGGCACGTCGCCGAGATCACCTCGATTCCGCGCGCTCCGAACGGCGCCGAAGAGGTGCCGGCGATGTTGTCGCGGCTACTCGAGGCGCACGAGACGATCCTGATCCAGGCGCATCAGGCCGCCGCGAAGGTGGCTGAGCTTGGTGACGACGGCACCAACGACCTGCTGGTCTCCGACGTGATCCGCACCGGCGAACTCCAAGCCTGGTTCCTGGCCGAACACCTGGTAGATACGCCGCTCGTCCATTCGTGAGGGCTCCCGATCACGCCTGACCCGCACCGAATAACGTTGGGGCATGACTTCGTCGTCCGCTGAAGAAACTCCATCTCGTCGTAGCGGCTCCCGCATCGTCGATGCACGCGTCATCGTCACCTGCCCGGGGCGCAACTTCGTCACGCTGAAGATCACTACTGCGGACGGCGTTACCGGCCTCGGTGACGCGACCCTCAATGGGCGCGAACTCTCGGTCGCCAGCTACCTGCAAGATCACCTGTGTCCGGCGCTCATCGGTCGCGATGCCGCGCAAATCGAAGACACGTGGCAATACTTCTACCGGGGCGCTTATTGGCGGCGCGGGCCTGTGACGATGACCGCGATCGCCGCCGTCGACACCGCACTGTGGGACATCAAGGGCAAGGTCGCCGGCCTGCCGGTCTACGAACTCCTCGGCGGCCGGGCACGCGACGGCGTCACCGTCTACGGTCATGCCAACGGGTCGGACGCCGCAGAGGTGATCGACGAGATCGCGAAATATCTCGAGCAGGGCTACCGCGCGGTCAGGGCTCAGGTCGGTATCCCGGGCATCCCTGTCACGTACGGCGTCAGCAAGGACAAGCTGTTCTACGAGCCGGCGTCCGCCGGAATCGCGCCTGTCGAGGCGAGTTGGTCGACCGAAAAATACCTCCGCCACTTGCCGACGGTGTTTGCCGCGATTCGCGACAAGCACGGCTTCGACTTCCACCTGCTGCACGACGCGCATCACCGGCTGACGCCGACCGAGGCCGCCCAGTTCGGCAAAAGGATCGAGGAATACCAGCTTTTCTGGCTCGAAGATCCGACGCCGGCCGAGGCGCAGGACGCATTTCGGGTGATCAAGCAACACACCACGACACCGATCGCGGTCGGCGAGATCTTCAACACGATCTGGGATTGTCAGCAGCTCATCACCGAGCGGCTGATCGATTTCATTCGCGCGACCGTCGTCCATGCCGGTGGCATCACCCACTTGCGCCGGATCTTCAACCTGGCCGAGATCTACGGCGTCCGCAGTGGTTCGCATGGCGCTACTGACTTGTCGCCGGTGTGCATGTCGGCAGCGCTGCATCTCGACATCTCGATCCCGAACTTCGGGCTGCAGGAGTACATGCGGCACACGCCTGCGACCGACGAGGTTTTCCCGCACGAGTACCGGTTCGACAATGGCTACCTGCATCCGGGCGAGGTGCCAGGCATCGGTGTCGAGATCGACGAGAAGCTGGCTGCGCAGTATCCGTACCAGGCGGCGCCGCTACCGGTGAACCGGCTCGTCGACGGCACGATGCACAACTGGTGATCCGTCCGTTGAACGTGCGGCGCCCCAACGCGCAGCGCTCCCGACCCGCACCATCGAAAAGCCCCGTTTGGTTCCGACACGCCAGCGTGTCGCGACCAAACCGGGCTTTTCGGCTGACTGGGCTTCTCCGCTGACCGGATTACTCGCCGGCGTCGGCTAGGCCGGCTGACCATTTCTCTTCGACGCGCCCGTAGCGCCAGAACGCGAGCGCCACGACCCAGGTGACCACGAAGAGCCCGACGATGAAGAAGCCAACGTTGTTGAGATCGAGTTGGCCCAACCAAGCGAGCGGCCCATGGGTGATCGACAGCTTGTCGGTAAGGATCGATACCAGCTCGATAGTGCCGATGATCAGCGCGACCGCAACCGAGAGCGCAGTGATCGTGATGTTGTAGTACACCTTGCGCACCGGCTTCGAGAATGCCCAGCCGTAGGCGAAATTCATGAAGCAGCCGTCGATCGAGTCGAGCAGGCTCATGCCGGCAGCAAACAGCACCGGCAAGACGAGGATGGCGTACCACGGCAGGCTGATCGCGGCCGCGCCACCAGCGAGAACCAGCAGGCCGACCTCGGTGGCGGTGTCGAAGCCGAGCCCGAACAGCACACCGATCGGATAGACCTGCCATGACTTAGTGACCGACCTCGTTAGGCCACCCAGCCAACGGTTCATGAAACCGCGGTTGTTGAGCTGCACCTCGAGGGCGGCCTCGTCGTAAACGCCGCGCCGCATGTCGCGGAAGACGCGAACGATCCCGACCAGGATCACCAGGTTCAAAATGCCGATGATGTAAAGGAAAGTACCCGAGACTCCGGCACCCACGACGCCGGTGATCGTGTGCAGTGACGACTTGTCGTTCTCCACTTGCCCGGCGACCGATCGGACGCCAAGTGCGAGCAGCGCACACAGGCCGAACACGATCGTCGAGTGACCGAGTGAGAACCAGAACCCCACCGAGATCGGCCGCTTGCCTTCAGCCATCAGCTTGCGTGTCGTGTTGTCGATAGCAGCAATGTGGTCGGCGTCGAACGCATGACGCATGCCGAGCGTGTACGCGGTCAAACCGAGTCCGACACCGAACACCTGATGGCCGGTCAACTGGTAGTGGTGAGGTGCGATGAGTGCAATGAGCGTCACCCAGCCGACAACGTGAAGTGCCACAACAACCGCGGCGATCGCCAAGATCGTCGTCCACTCACGACGGGTCAGCGAGCCGCGCCGACTCGCGACGGACGACGCCGATCGCGGAGCCAACAGCGCTGTGCTTGTCATGTGCGAGAGCTTCTCCGGTCAGCAGGGCCCCTGGTAGGCACCCTAAGCGCAACAAGATGCTAGTTGCAAACATCTTGCAATAAGCCAGGGTCGGATCTGCGGAAACGCGCAGCGCGAGTTCAGCGCACTCTCAGGCTGCGCCCCGACATTGGATCTGTCAGATTCGACGAGCGAGGAGTCCCACGTGCCGAGGAAGACGCGGTGAGCAACGGCGTGAGCAGCCGCGCGCCGCACCGGTTCGCGAGTGGGGAGGCGGGCAGGCTGAGCGTTCGAGGCGTCGAGGCGGGGTCGCCCTTGGGCCGGCCGCCACTGCCGAGATCGTTGCCGCGATCGTTGCCGGGGCTTGTGCTGGCCGCGATCGTGATCGGCGCGGCTATCGTCGTCCTGCTGTGGTGGCACGACACGCCGCCGATCCGGGCCTTCGGCGACTGGCTGACGAATGCCGGCCGAATCACCGGACTGCTCGCCGGATACGTGATCGTCGTCCTACTGCTGCTCATGGCGAGAGTGCCGATCCTCGAACGCGAGCTTGGTGCCGATCGGCTCGCGAGATGGCACAGCATGGGCGGTCGCTACACGGTCAACCTCTCGGTGGCGCACACGTTGTTGATCATCTGGGGCTACGCCGTCAGTGCGCACGAAGGACTGCTGCCGCAGACTGGGCAGTTACTCACGCAATATCCCGACGTCATGATGGCGACGGTTGGGCTCGGTCTGCTCGTTCTCGTCGGCGTGGTTTCGATGCGCGCGGCTCGTAAGCGGATGCGTTACGAAACCTGGTATTACCTGCACTTCTACACCTACCTCGCGATCGCAATCACCTTCAGTCACGAATTCTCGACGGGCGCCGACTTCGTCAGCAATCTCAAGGCTCGGGTGCTCTGGAGCGCGCTTTATATCGGCGCGGCCGTCGTCTTGCTCTGGTACCGGTTCGTCGTGCCCGTTCGGAGCGCCGTCCGGCACCGCATGACAGTGTCTGGCGTTTTTGCCGAGGCCCCAGGGATTTACTCGATTCACCTTGCAGGCCACCACCTCGACGACCTGCAGGCGCAGCCGGGGCAGTTCTTTAGATGGCGGTTTCTGACTCGGGGTGAGTGGTGGCAGTCGCATCCGTATTCGCTGTCGGCGCCGGCGTCCGACCGGTTGTTGCGCATCACGGTGAAGGCGCTCGGCGACCATTCGCTTGCGTTGCAACGTATTCGGCCTGGTACGAAAGTCTTCGCCGAGGGCCCCTACGGAGCGCTGACGCGGCAACGCCGCACGAGGCCCAAGGTTTTGCTGCTCGCCGGGGGCATCGGTATAACGCCGTTGCGCGCACTATTCGAGACGATTCCCGCAGAAGGGCGCGATCTCACGCTCGTCTACCGAGCGAACAGCGAGATCGACGTTGTGTTCCGCTCCGAACTCGACGCGATCGCTCGATGGCGCGGCGCGCGCGTCGTCTATTTGGTGGGGCCGCCCGCAAGTGAAAACGATCCTTTTGTCGGACGGCGAATGCAGTCGGTGCTGCCCGATATTCGCGATCACGACGTGTACTTGTGTGGCCCGCCCCGAATGATGGACGCCGCGCGCGAGGCGCTGCGACGGGTCGGTGTCCGCAGCCAACACATCCATGCCGAATCGTTCGAGTTCTAGAAGGGACCGGGAAAATGCGTCGTGCGATTGCAGCACTGGTTGCCACTGTTGCCGGTCTCGTCATTTTGCTGAGCTTCAAGACGGCGAGTTCGAAGTCTCCAGGCCCCGTTGCCTTATCAGGAACGGCAGCCGGTACCGATAACTCGACGTCCGACCCGGCGTCAGAACCGGCCGCGACGCCGTCGGAGGCATCATCACCGGCAGTAACACCTTCTGCGGCCGCATCGTCGTCCGCATCGCCACCGGCGAGCGCGTCGTCGAAACCGTCTGCCAGCACGGCAAAACCAGCCAGTTCGAGCAAGACGGCGACCGGCACGGACGTGTCGGTGAGCGAGGGCTTCCGCACGTTCGGCTCGGTGCAAGTGAAAGTCACCGTCCTGAATGGAAAGATCACCAAGCTCGTCGCGGTCGATTACCCGCGCGACGATCCGCGTTCGTCGGAGATCAGCCAGTACTCGATCCCGATCTTGCAAAAGGAAGTGCTCGCCGCGCAGGGCACGAGCATCGACGCCATCTCGGGTGCCACGTATACGAGCGAGGCCTACGCGCAATCAGTGCAGGCGGCGCTCGACAGCATGAAATCCTGAGCCTCTCTTGAGCCTGTCGTGAGCCAGCGGATCGGTCACGTCGAACACGTGATGGGAACCGTTGTCAGTTTCGACATCAGCATCGCCGACACGGTTGAACAGTCCGGTGTGCGATCGGCGATCCGCGCGGCTGTCGCGCAACTTCACCGAGCTGACGAAATCTTCAGTACCTTTCGCGACGACAGTCAGATCTGCCGCCTCGGCCGCGGTGAGCTGACGCTCGATGCGTGCGATCCAGCCGTCGCCCAGGTTCTCGACGCATGCGCTCAAGTCGCTCGTGCCTCTAACGGCTATTTCAGTTCGATGTACGGCGGCCGACTCGATCCGACGGGGTTCGTCAAAGGATGGGCGATCCAGCGGGCCAGCGAGGTGTTGCTTGTGGCCGGCTTTGGGTGCCACAGCGTCAATGGTGGCGGCGATATCCAGGCCCACGGTGAGCCCGAGCCCGGTCAGCCCTGGAACATCGCTATCAGCCACCCGCTGCACCGGGGCGCGTTTGCCGGCGTCCTCGCTATTCGCGACGGTGCGGTCGCGACGTCCGGCTCCGCCGAGCGCGGTGCACACGTGCTCGACCCGTTCACCGGGAAACCGGCGGCTGGCTTGGCGAGTGTCACCGTCGTCGGCCGGGAGCTGGCCTACGTCGACGCGTACGCGACCGCCGCATTCGCGATGGGATCGGCCGCGCGTGCCTGGCTCGAGGCGCTCGACGGCTATGAAGCGATGGCAATCGCGCCCGACAACACCGGCTGGCGCACCTCCGGCTACGACGCGCTCGCCGTCCAGGCGTGATGTGTTGCGGCGTCGGCCGTGACACGCGGGTAGATATCTTCGCCATATCGGCGGCTCGCGGCGCGCCCACGCGTCACACTGGATCGCCCGTCGCTGCCTGAAAGAACGGAACGCTCGATGCCGGACGACGCAGAGCAGCCGCCTTCGCCGGTGGTGGCTGACGGCGCGGCCCGCTCCAGCACCGACGGCGTCGCCGGTGCTGCTGGTGCCGCCCCTGACACAGGCAGGCGCCCCCCTGCGGCCGTGCACACCATGCAGCGACTGACCGCGTTCGAGCAGCGGCTGACGGCGTTCGAGCAGCGTGTCGTGGCTGATGCCAAGGGCGCACGGCAGTTCGAGCAGGAGCGGCTTCCGGCCTGGCTGCGCAAGACCGAGGGCGAGCATCGCTGGCAGATGGGCCTCGCGATCGTCGCCGCGATTGCGCTCCAGATCTTGCTGCCGAGGCAGCTGACAGTCAGCCCGCATTTCGCGTTGCCGATCGTCGAGGGTCTTATCGCCATCGGGCTGCTGATCGCGAACCCCGGCCGTATCGTGCGCCACTCGGCCGGTTTGCATGCCGCGGCCTTGGCGCTGCTCGGCTTGATCAGCGCGAGCAATGTGATCTCGGCGGGGCTGCTCGTGCGCCAGATCGTCGACGGCACCGACGCGAGCGGTTCGCGACTGCTGTTGCAGGGCGTCGACATCTGGTTGACGAACGTCATCGTTTTCGGTCTTTGGTATTGGGAATTCGACCGAGGCGGTCCGGTGCAGCGAGCCCACGGGATCAGAGCTCACGCCGACCTGCTCTTCCCGCAGATGCAGCAGCCCGACGTCGCGCCCGCCGATTGGGAGCCGACGTTTTTCGACTACCTCTACACGTCGTTCACGAATGCGACCGCGTTCAGCCCCACCGACACGCTGCCGCTTTCGCGGTGGGCGAAGGCGTTGTTCCTTCTGCAGTCGGCGATTTCGTTGGTCACGGTGGCGCTCGTGATCTCGCGCGCCGTGAATATCTTCAGAGACAGCAGCGCATCGTGAACCCCTACGACCGCGACGTGCTTGCTGCGCCCGCGAAACGACGCGCCGAGCTTCGCATCGTCGAAGCCGAGCGGGATCTCGTTGTCGAAGACTTGACCGGCGGGTTCTGCGGCGCCGTCGTCGAGTGCGAGAAGGACGTCGTCCGGCTGGAAGACCGCTTCGGCAAGGTGCGGGCGTTTCCCCTTGCACCAGGCGCGTTCGTGCTCGACGGTGAGCAAGTCACCTTGGTGCGACCGAAGCTCGTCGATCCAAGGCGGCAAGGCCGTCTGGTCCGCACGGCATCCGGATCAGTCGCGGTTCCCGGTGCGGCAGCT
Source organism: Acidothermaceae bacterium (assembly GCA_050743645.1). Classification (GTDB taxonomy): domain Bacteria; phylum Actinomycetota; class Actinomycetes; order Acidothermales; family Acidothermaceae; genus JBOGEK01. The sequence goes on along the minus strand of JBOGEK010000141.1, from coordinate 3,188 downwards.
CGGGTCGCCCGCGGCAGCCGCATTTACGTCGAGGGCCGGCACGACGCCGAACTCGTCGAACGGGTCTGGGGAGACGACCTGCGCATCGAAGGGGTTGTCGTCGAATACCTCGAAGGCGTCGACAAGTTGGCCGACATTGTGCGCGAATTCGCACCCACCCGTGAGCGGCGACTCGGCGTGCTCGTCGATCATCTCGTCACAGGCTCGAAGGAGTCGCGGATCGCGGCCAGCGTTGCTTCGGCGAACGTGCTCGTCGTCGGGCATCCGTATGTCGACGTGTGGCAAGCCGTCAAGCCGCAGTCACTCGGCATCGACGCTTGGCCCGCGATCGACCGCAATACCTCGTGGAAATCGGGAATTTGTGCAGCACTCGGCTGGCCGCACCACACCCAGGCCGACATCGCCGCTGCCTGGCGACGGATTCTGACGGCCGTCAACAGCTACGCCGATCTCGAACCCGCGTTGTTGGGCCGGGTCGAAGAACTCATCGACTTCGTGACGGCCGGTTGAGCCGCTAAAGCCAGTCTTTGCGTCTGAATACCCAGTAGAGCAACGCACCGCCGACGACGATGAGCGCAGAGGACAGCGCAAAACCCCACTCGGAGTTGAACCCCGGATACGGCAAGTTCTGCCCGTAGAACCCAGTGACTGCGGTGGGCACCGCAATGATTGCGGCCCAGCTCGTCACCTTCTTCATGATGAGATTCATCCGGTTGCCCTGGATCGTCAGGTTGGTCTCGAGAATCGTGCTCACCATGTCGCGCAGCGACTCGGTCCATTCGGTGGCTCGCAGCACGTGGTCGTAGACGTCCTGGTAATACGGCATGAGCGGCTCGCTCACGACCTTGAGGTCACGGCGCATCAGCCCATTGACAACCTCACGCATCGGTAGCACGTATCTGCGCAGTAGCAACAGATTCTTCCGTAGCGCGAACGACTTCCGTTGTACGTCGCGAATGTGGTCGCGGCTGTCGTCGAAGAGCTCGTCCTCGAGTGCGTCGATCTTTTCGTCGAGGTTCTGTACTGCCGTGAAATGGCCGTCGACGATGTAGTCGAGCACTCCGTACAGCAGAAAGCCGGCACCTTCTTTCGCCAACTCCGGGGTGTTGTCCCAGCGCGATACGACGTCGTCGATATCGAACTTGCGGTCCTTGCGAACAGTGATCAGCGCGTTCGGTGCGACGAACATCGCGATCTCGCTGCTGGCCAGCTCGTTGGTTTCGGGGTCGAGCCGCACCGCGTACGCACTCAAGAACAGGTGGCTGCTGTAGTGGTCGAGTTTCGGCCGCTGCCGTTCGTGTTGGGCGTCTTCGACCGCCAGCGCGTGCAGGCCGAATTCTTCTTCGATCGCGTCGAGTCCTTCGCCGTCCGCGGTGCAAAGGTCGAGCCACACAACGACGCCGGGTTCGTCGACGACCTCCGAAATGTCGGCGACTGGCAGGTCGGTGCGCTCGAGAACTCCGTTGCGATACAGCCGGGTGCGCGCCATCCGCGCCCTTCTCTAGTCGGTAGGAGCGGGCACGGCGACCGGTGTTGCGGCGAGCGAACGTTCGCGCGCCTGCAGGTAGGACGTCGTCTTGCGTTCCATCACGAACGACAGGAACGGCACGAAACCGGCGGCCGCCATCAGCAGAAACCGGACGACGTGCAGCCGGAAACGCAATACCAATTCGAGGCAGGCGACGAGGTACACCAGATATAGGAAGCCGTGCAAAATGCCGATGTACTTGGCGACAAAATCGTTGTGCGCCCACGCCTGTAGCGGGATGCCGATGAAGAACAGCACGATCAAGAAGGTGCCCACGATGTAGGCGAGCAGCCGGTACCGGCCAAGCGGGGTGTTCAACCTCAACGGCACGTCAGGCCACCTTCTGCGCGGAGTTCATTCTCATCAGTGTGCACGTTGCGCCCGCTGGTTGAGCCGCGCCAGGTACTCGTTGTACGCAACTAGTTCGTCGTCGGATTCACCCGCTGCTGATTCGGTGTCGGCGGTCGCGAGTTGCGCATCGATCAAGTCGGACGTCGACAAGCGTGGCGTCCACGACTCGCCATCGGCGACCAACCCCGCCGGAGCCACCGAGCTGCTCACGGTTGACGTCGTCGCGGCTTTCGGATGAGCCGCATCGTGCAGCAGCCGCGCCCACCCGTAAATGACCATGGCCGCCATGAACCACCACTGGAACGCGTAGAGCAGGTTCTGCAATCCGCCGCGTTGTGACTCTGAGACGTCCCATTGCCAGCGGCCGAGCAGGCTCAGCGTGGTGACGAGCACGACGAGCAGCACATGGCGAGGCAGCCAACGCAGCCGAAGTGCGGTCCGAAACACGCGATCCACGGTACCTGGCGCGCCACGCCGCGCGGCGGCGCATCGGTGAAAGGCCGAAACCGCCGGTCAGGGATGGAAGTACTGCTCGATCCGCACGATCGGTCCGGCCCCGGGCGCATAGGTGATCGCATAAAACGGTGCTTGATTGTTGGCCTTCATCGCAGCGGGAAGCGCGGCGGCCGGGATTTGGCGTGGCTGCGTGCTGCCGTCGGGCGGCAAGACGAGCACGACAGCCGCCGGGTCGACCGTTGCACTGGTGACGACTGACGTTTTCGCGACGTACTGCCCGTCGTCGGGCCCGCCGCAAAGCTTTTCGGCGTCGACGTAGCTGAAGACGATGCTGTCGCCTTTGGCGACGGCCGATTTTCCTTCAACGAATTGCTGTGGCGCAGGCAGCGGGCACGGCGTCGGCGACGTGAAGTCCCCCGGCCCGGCGCTGCCGGTCGCGGGCACGCTCGCTGTGACCGGTGGCGACGCGATCGAGGTAGGGATTGCCGGCGACGCACTGGTCAGCCCCGTCGGGCTGACCGCCTGCGCCGAAACCGTCACCGACGGCATCGGCGTGGTGGAGAAGGTGCCGAACTGGCTGGCCACGCCCGCGTGATGGGTGCCGGACGACGCCGAAGCGCAGCCGGCCGCCGTGACTGCAAGGGCGACCGCAGCTGCCGCGAGGGTGAAGCCGCGTGCAGCACTGCTTGGCATGTCACTCCTCGCTGATTCGACCTCGGGCAACCTCGATCGTACGTTTTGTCGGCACCGCTTCGAGGAGTCTTCGGTCGTGACTGACCAGTAAGAGGGTTCCGGCGTAATCGCTGATCGCCGCTTCGAGCTGTTCGATCGCCGGGAGATCGAGGTGGTTGGT
>JBOGEK010000140.1:0-2537 GCA_050743645.1 Acidothermaceae bacterium | reverse complement strand
CAGAAGACGATGGGCGTCATCACGCTCGCGTTGGTTACAGGCGGTTTCATCCATCACTTCTCGGTGCCGCTCTGGGTCAAGTTCGCGGCCGCGGGCGCGATGGCTCTAGGCACCTACTCGGGCGGCTGGCGAATCATGCGCACGCTTGGTCGCCGCATCATTCAGGTCGACCCGCCCCGCGGGTTCGCCGCCGACACCACGTCGTCGGTGGTTTTGCTCACCGCCGCGCATTTCGGTGCACCGGTCTCGACGACCCACGTCATCACTTCAGCGGTGATGGGCGTCGGCGCGAGCAAGCGGTTCTCCGCGGTGCGGTGGGGGGTGGCGGGCAACATCGTGGTCGCGTGGGTGTTGACGCTCCCCGCTGCGGCGATAGCGGCCGCGATCGTGCACCTGATCCTGCGGCCGTTCTTCGGCTGACTCGCTGGGTTACCCGTGACGGAACAGCACGTCGGTGTTCCAGCGGCTGAATCCGAGCGACTCGTACAACCTGATGGCCGCCACGTTCGACTCGTCGACGTAGAGCATCACGTCGAGCAATCCTTTCGCCCGCAGGTGCCGCAGACCGACCACTGTGAGGAAGCGCCCGAGGCCGTGGCCGTGCGCCGTGGGGTCGATGCCAAGGACGTAGACCTCACCGATTGGGTCGTGCCCGTGTCCGACGCCGTGCCCCACTCCCGGCGCCGCCCCTAGCCCGTGCCGGTGGCCGTGCCGATGCGCATGCCCGAACTCATGCCCGTGTCCGTGCTCGTGCTCGAGCTCCCGCTCGTGGCGCGCGTCGCCGGCATCGCCGTGCACTTTGGTCCAGTGAAACCCGATGAGCCGCTCATCGCGCTCGGCCAAGAAGAACCCTGCCGGGTCGAACCAGTCTTCGTGCATCCGCTGGTGCAGGTCGTCGAGAGTCCAGTCGCCCTGTTCGGGATGCTCGGCAAACGCGCGGGCGTTCAGCGCGAGCCAGCTTTCGTCGTCCGACCCGGCATTGAAGGTTCGAACGGTCACACCCTCGGGTGGTGCCATGCGGGGTAACGGCGCGGCGAGCGAGCGGCGCATCTGCCAGAGCACCCGGGAGCGTCGGAACCCGAGGCGGCTGGCCATCAGCGAGGCCTCAGGAAGGTCACCATGTGCCCATAGCCGGAGCCGGCCGTCGGTGTGCTGCAGCATGTTCTCGATGAGCGCGCGTCCGTAGCCGTGGCGGCGCTCGGTGGGCGCGACGACCAGTTCGGTGCTCGGACCTTCGATGCGGTCGGTGACGTCGAGGTGGGCGTATGCAGCGAGTTGGTCACCCGACCAGACGAACAGGTTGCGGGCGGGCGAGTCGCCGCCGTAGCGAAGGTGCAGCAGCACGTGCTCCGACAACGGTCTGACGCCGTCGGTGTCGGTTGCGTCGTCGACGAGCGCGACGACGGCGGCCACCTGCGCGGCCGTCAGCTTGCCGGCGGCTTCGACCCGGATTGGCGACGCGTCGTGCGGCGAACGCTCCACGCAACTGACCCTAGCCGCTGGTCAGGCGCCTACTCGGCGTGCGCCTGGGCCGGCGCGGTGGTTCGCTCGGCCGTGGGTGCCGGCAGCACGAACTTGTAGCCGACGTTGCGCACGGTACCGATCATCGCCTCGTGCTCGGTGCCGAGCTTGGCGCGTAGCCGCCGCACGTGCACGTCGACGGTGCGGGTGCCACCGAAGTAGTCGTAGCCCCAGACCTCTTGCAGCAGTTGGGCTCGGGTGAACACCCGGCCGGGGTGCTGAGCGAGGTACTTCAGCAGCTCGAATTCCTTGAACGTGAGGTCGAGAGCGTGGCCGCGCAGTCGAGCCGAATAGGTGCCCTCATCGATCGTGAGGTCGCCCGAGCGGATCACCTCGTCGTCGGGCTCGTCGCTGCGGGCCGCCAGTTCGAGCCGGCCAAGCGCCAGGCGCAGCCGAGCCTCGAACTCGGCGGGCGAGGTCGAGTCGAGCAGGACGTCGTCGATGCCCCACTCGGCGGTGACGACCGACAATCCACCTTCGGTGACGACCACGAACATCGGGCACGACAAGCCAGTAGTGCGAAGCAACTTGCACAGCGAGCGGGCATGGGCGAGGTCGCGGCGCCCATCGACGATCACGGCGTCGGCCGGTGGCGCGTCGACCAGCGCGGTGACTTCGGCCGGTGCGACCCGCACCCGGTGCAGCAGCAAGCCGAGCGCCGGCAACACCTCGGACGACGGTTGCAGCGCATTGGTCAGCAGGAGCAGCGTGCTCATGAGGCGCGCTCTGGCGTGAGCATCGACGCGAAGCGAGGCGCGGAGCGGCGGTGGGCGCCGGGCAGTTGCGTGCTCATGCTGACCGCCTATCGCCGCGAGAAGGGACATCAGTAAGGATACGAGCATGACCGTTTCCAGCGGGTTTCGTCGGCGTGAACGCCGGTAACCCCGAGATTTCGCCGGACGACGGCAGCGCGCCAGCCGCTTCCGCTGTCCCGCGCGGCACGATCCACTTCTGGGCGGCCGCTCGCGAGGCCGCCGGGGTGGCCGCCGAGCCGTACGCCGCCGTGACTTTGGCAC
>JBOGEK010000139.1:0-3624 GCA_050743645.1 Acidothermaceae bacterium | reverse complement strand
TTCTACGCCTATCCGTCAGTGCGCGAGCTGATCGGTCGCGAAATCCGGGGCAATCGCCCGGCGTCGTCCGCTGAACGTGCGGAGCTGGTGCTCGACGAAGCCGAGGTTGCCGTCGTGCCAGGCGAGGCGTTCGGTACTCCGGGCTACTTCCGCATGTCGTACGCGCTTGGTGATGACGATCTGATCGAGGGCGTCAACCGCATGGCGAAACTTCTCTCGGAGGCTCACTGATCCAGGTGGCGCAGCCGATGCGAGTCGCGCGCGACCTGCACCGACTGCCGAAAGCCCACCTGCACCTGCATTTCACCGGTTCGATGCGGGCCACGACACTGCTCGAACTAGCCGCCGCGAACCGGGTGCGGCTACCCGACGCGCTGACTGGTGCCACTCCTCCGCAGTTGCGCACCAATGACGAGCGCGGCTGGTTTCGGTTCCAGCGGTTGTACGACATCGCGCGGTCGGTCGTGCGCACACCTGACGACGTGCGGCGCATCGTTTTCGAAGCGGCACAGGACGACGCCGCCGACGGCGCGTGCTGGCTCGAGCTGCAGGTCGACCCGAGTGGCTACCCCGGATTCGGGGGCATTACGGCCTTTCTCGAGCTTGTGCTCGATGCCGCGCGACGGGCGAGTATCGCGACCGGCGTGGGCATCGGGATCGTCGTCGCCGCGAACCGCACCCGGCACCCGCTCGATGCCCGCACGCTCGCACGCCTTGCCGCGCGCTATGCCGACCGCGGCGTGGTCGGCTTCGGCCTGAGCAACGACGAGCGCCGCGGCAACACGACCGACTTCGTACCGGCTTTTCGGATCGCGCGTGACGCCGGTTTGTTGTCGGTGCCGCATGGCGGTGAATTGCTCGGAGCAGCAAGCGTTATCGCCTGCGTCGAGTCGTTGGGCGCGAATCGCGTGGGCCACGGCGTGCGTTCGGTCGAAAACCCTCGGCTGCTAGCGCGGCTGGCCGATGCCGGCATCGTCTGCGAGGTCTGCCCGTCGTCGAACGTCTCGCTCGGCGTTGTCAGTGGCTCGAAATCCTTGCCCTTGAGGCAATTACGCGCGGCCGGGGTTCCCGTAGCACTTGGCGCAGACGACCCTTTGCTGTTCGGCGCGCGACTCACCGACCAGTACCGCATCGCACGCGAGGTGCACGAGTTCACCGATGCCGAGCTCGCCGAACTGGCGCGCTGCTCGATCGACGGCTCGGCCGCGCCGGAGACGTTGAAAAACGATGCACGCGAAGGCATCGCGCACTGGCTAGCCTCGACTACAAACGCAGGCCCACCAGCACAGGTTCGACGTCGAGACTGATGCCGAACGTGTCGTGCACGCCGTCGCGGATCGTGCGGGCAAGAGCAATAAGTTCGGACGACGAAGCGCCGCCACGATTCACCAACGCCAGCGTATGTTTCGACGACAACCCAACGGTGCCTGCATTGTGGCCGCGAGTGAAACCGGCACGTTCGATCAACCAGGCGGCAGAGGTCTTCACTCGGCCGTCAGGCGTCGGCCAGGCGGGCGCGCCCTCGGGCACCTCTGATGGTTCGAGGATCGGGTTGGTGAAGAACGATCCTGCACTGACCGAATCGAGATCGGCCGGATCGACCAACATCCCTTTAGCCGCACGCAATTCAAGCACCTCAGCACGCACATCGTGCACTGGCGCGGTGGCGCCTAGTTCGACGCCGAGCCTGCGAGCCAACTCGACGTAACGCACGGGCGACGAATTGGCCGACGCCGTAAGGGAAATCTCGACTTCGAGCACGACGTAACGGTCGTGGCCTTTGAGTGCGCTCGTGCGATAGCCGAATCCGCACGCGGTCGCGTCGAGGGTCACGAGCGCACATTGAACTCGGTCGAACACGCGAACTGCGGTCACCACGTCAGACAGTTCTGTTCCGTAAGCGCCGACGTTTTGGATCGGCGTCGCTCCCACCAGGCCGGGGATCCCTGACAGAGACTCGATTCCGGCCAGGCCTCGCTCGATTGCCGCGGCCACGACCTGGTCCCAGATTTCGCCCGCGGCGGCCCGCACCACGAAGCGGCCGGGGTTTTCGTCGTCCGGCTCGAAAGACAGACCGCGGGTTGCTACCCGAACGACCGTGCCGGCGAAACCTTCGTCGGCGACAACGAGATTGCTGCCGCCGCCGAGCACGAGTAGCGAGGTGCCTGCGGCATCGGCCGTGGTAACAGCATCGATCAGCTCGCGCTCAGTACGCGCCACCACAAAGTCGGACGCCGGGCCACCGAGCCGCAGCGTCGTGTGGTCGGCGAGCCGGACGCCGGCACGCGAGTGGTCGGCCGCAGGGTCAACGGATGGGAGCACCCGCAAACCCTACGGCCGAAACCGTCTCAGGCGGCTGAGGCGTGAAGCTCGGGGACGGCGAGGGTTTCGTCGTCCGCGTCGGTCGTTTTGTCGCCGCGCGGGATGAGCACGGCCGCGACGGCGCCGAGAGCGACGATCGCCGCACCCACCCAGACTGCGGGTCGCACGCCGTCTGTGAACAGTTGCGGGGTGCCGTAACCACCGGAGTGCGCGAACACCGACGCGAGCACCGCGACGCCGAACACTCCGCCCAACTCGCGAATGGCGTTGTGTGCACCCGACGCGATGCCCTGCTCAGTGCGATCGACTGACGACAACACGAGGTTGGCAACGGGGGCGAAGAACAGCGCCATGCCGAAGCCGCTGATCGCGAGTCCCGGCACCATCACCAGGTACGACACGTGCGGGCTTGCGACGGCCGCGAGCCAGCCGAGGCCGACTGCTTGCAGCGCGAGGCCGGTCGCGACGATGCGGCGTCCGCCGATGCGGTCCGACAGCAGGCCGGCGACTGGCGCGACGAAGATGGGCATCGCTGTCCAGGGCAGGGTGCGCAATCCGGCCGACAGCGGCGAATAACCGCGCCCAACCTGCAAGAACTGGGCGAGCAAGAAGATGGCGCCGAACATCCCAAAGAACATGAACAACGAGGCGATGTTCGTCATCGTGAAGCCGCGGTGACGGAACAACCGCAGTGGCAGCACCGGGTGCTGCGCGCGACGCTCCCACGCGATGAACGCGGCGAGCAGCGCTGCGCCCACGACGAAGAGCGCCACAATGCGACCGCTCCCCCAACCCCAGGTGTTGGCTCGCACGAGGCCGAGCACGACGGCGAACAGACCAGCTGTCGCGAGCCCGGTGCCGACGGCGTCCAGCTTGGCGGCAGGGCCGTGGCTTTCGGTGAGCAACCGCGACGCGACGGGCAACAAGGCAATGCCGATCGGCACGTTCAGCCAGAAGATCCAACTCCAGTCGGCACCGTCGACGATCGCACCGCCGACGACCGGGCCGACCGCGATAGCCAGACCACCGATCGCGCCCCACGCCCCGAGGGCAAGCCCGCGGCGGGCGGCCGGCACGGCAGCACTGAGCAAGGTCAACGTGAGCGGCGTGATGATCGCGCCGCCGACACCTTGGACGGCCCGCGCGGCCACAAGTTGGCCCGCAGTGCTCGACAGCGCCGCGCCCGCTGAAGCAGCGGTGAATATGCCGAGGCCGATCATGAACATCCGCTTGCGGCCGAACCGGTCACCGAGCGTCGCACCGGGTAGCAGCAAGACGGCAAAGGTGAGCGTGTAGGCGTTG
>JBOGEK010000138.1:0-2329 GCA_050743645.1 Acidothermaceae bacterium | reverse complement strand
CTCTTCGACGGTGAATAATCTGCCAGTCTTCGACACCTCACGAAGGATCGTCTGCGTGTCGAGCGGTACCAGACTGCGCACGTCTACAACCGTGCAGTTGATGCCGAACTCGGCAGCCAATTGGTCGGCCGCCGCCACGGCTCGAGGAACCATCGCAGCCAGCGCCACGATCGTCGCGTCACCGCCATCGCGCAATACTTTCGCCTTGCCCAGCTGGTCGATGATTTCGCCGTCAGGCACCTCGCCTTTCATCGCGTACAGCGATTTCTGTTCGAAGAACATCACGGGGTCGGGGTCGCGCACTGCGGCGGCGAGCAAACCTATGACGTCGGCCGGGCTGGACGGCGCGACGACCTTCAGCCCGGGGATCGCCATCGCCCAGTTCTCGATCGACTGCGAATGCTGAGCACCGAACCGCAGGCCGCCGCCGTTGCCCGAGCGGATCACGAGTGGGAAGCTGACCTGACCGTTCGTCATGTAGCGGCTCTTGGCGATTTCGTTCGCCACGATGTCCCAGCAAACAGCGAAGAAATCGGCGAACATGATTTCGGCGATCGGCCGCAGGCCGGTCATCGCGGCACCCATCGCGGCACCGAGAATCGCCTGCTCACTGATAGGGGTGTCACGAACCCGACGGGGGCCGAACTCGGCGAGCAGACCTGGTGTCGCCTTGAAAACGCCACCCGGTGCCCCGACGTCTTCGCCGAGGAAGACCACGGATTCGTCGCGGCGCATCTCCTGCGCAATGCCGCGCGCAACGGCCTCGCGATAACTCAGTTCCGCCATGACGAACCTCCATCGGCCCACACGTCGGTCATCAGGTACTCGACGCCGGGAGCGGGTGCCGCCTTCGACTCGTCGGTAGCCCGCTCGACCTCGGCGGCAACGGTTGCCTCGATATCGGTCAGGACACTCTCGTCGACTCCGGCTTCGAGCAGGCGTGTTCGGTATCGCGGTATCGGATCGCGGGCCATCCAGGCGTCGACTTCTTCTTGCGGGCGGTATTTGCCGGGGTCGGCGCGTGAGTGACCGCCGTGGCGATACGTCAACGCTTCGATCAGCACGGGTCCGTCGCCTGCGCGCGCCTGACGAAGGGCGGACGACGCTGTCTCGTACATGACGTCGGCGTCGTTTCCGTCGACGACCGCTGCCACCAAACCGTATGACGCGGCGCGATCTGCCGCCGGCCGCGGCACCGCTGTGACATCGGCAATCGGCGTGTACTCCATGTAAAGGTTGTTCTCGCAGACGAAGACGACCGGTAGTTTCCAGATCGCTGCGAAGTTCAGCGCCTCGTGGAATGCGCCGATATTTGTTGTGCCGTCGCCGAAGAAGCACACCGCCACCTGATCGGTGCCACGGTACTGCGCAGACCACGCGGCGCCACACGCGATCGGCAGGTGGCCGCCGATGATTGCGTAGCTGCCCATCACGCCGTGATCGACGTCGGTCAGGTGCATCGAGCCACCCTTGCCGGCCATCAAACCGTTCGTGCGACCGAGCAGTTCCCCCATCACCGCAGGCATTGCGGCACCGCGCGCGAGGGTGTGGGCGTGCCCGCGGTAGGTCGCGAACGTCCAGTCAGCCGGTTGCATCGCGACACCGAAACCGGCCGCGATGGCCTCCTGGCCCAGCGAAAGGTGACTGGTGCCCTTCACCAGACTCTGCATGAACAAGTCGTACGCCCGCTTTTCGAACCGCCGGATCTCGACCATCGTGCGGTACAACGCCAGCCTGGTCTCGACGTCGGCGGGCGCGTTTGTCGACACCCGATCCGTGCTCGCAGTCATCGACTCTCCTTCTAGAACGGGTTAGCAACAGGCATTTCTTGGGCGGGGTACAGCGTGATCACCCGTGCGCCATCTGCTGTCACGACAAGCTCTTCTTCGATTCGCGCTGCCGAGTAACCGTCGCTTGCAGGGCAGTAGGTCTCCAACGCGAAAACCATGCCTTCGACGATCTCCACCGGATGCTCCAATGAGTTCAGTCGACTGATGATGGGCCGCTCATGCAACGCCAACCCGAGCCCGTGGCCGAACTGCAGACCGAACGCAGCCATCTCGTCGGCGAACCCGAACTCCGTTGCTGCCGGCCACAGCCGGGCGATCTGATCGGTGGTCACGCCAGGTTTCACCAACTCGATCGCGGCGTCGATCCATTCGCGGGCCTTCGTGTACGCGTCACGTTGCGACGGCGTCACCTGTCCGACGCCGAACGTTCGGTAATAGCACGTGCGGTAGCCGTTGAACGACATGATGATGTCGAAGAATGCCTGGTCGCCCGGGCGAATCATCCGGTCGGAGAAGTTGTGCGGGTGCGGGTTGCAGCG
>JBOGEK010000137.1:0-3496 GCA_050743645.1 Acidothermaceae bacterium | reverse complement strand
GCGAAAGCGCGCCCTGCTTCTTTGACGCCGCGCAAGTTCGCCACCAGCAGCAGCAACGTGAAGCCGACTGACAGCGCGACCGCATGGCGACTCAGCGACGGCGCGCCGCTGGTGATGGCCACGACGCCGGCCACGACGGACACAGCGACTGTCATCACGTAGTCGACGAGTAGCGCACTTGCCGCGGTCAACGCGGCGTTCTCGCCGAAGTTGTCGAGGCTGACGGCAAAGGCGCCGCCGCCATTCGGGTACGCCCGGCAGGTCTGTCGGTAGGAGAGCACGACGATGACGAGCAGGACGGCGATTGCCACGGCGATCCATTTGGCGAACGCCAGATAGGCGGCGCCGCCGAAGGCAGCAACGAGCACGATTTCTTCGGTGGCGTAGGCGACCGAGGAGAGCGGGTCGGAGGCGAAGATGGGCAGTGCGAGCCATTTCGGCAACAAGGTGTCTTGCAGTTGCTGACTACGCAACGGCCGCCCGACGAGCAGCCGCTTCACACCGACTTGGGTCGCCATCAGGCCTCCGCGTTTCTTCGACGCTTCGACCGTAAGAAACTGCGGCACGCATGTCCGTCAGCTGCGCATCAAGATCGTGGCCCAAGCCGTTAGGAAAACGTCAAGACCGGCGCTAGCGGGCTCGGTGGATGGCCGGACACGCCTCCGCAGGCGACAATCGACGTTGTGAACAAGACCGATGCCGATCGCTCGGCACGCGCTGTCGGCGCTGGCGCGCGACGACTGCTCATCGGCATGGGCGCGGCGGTTCTGGTGCCGCCTCTGCTTACGCTCGGCGCCTCAGCTTTACGGTCACATCTGGCACTCATCGACGACGTCCTGATCTACCTGTTCGCCGTTGTTTGCATCACGGTGGTCGGCGGGTTCTGGCCAGCAATCGTCGCGGCGGTGGTCAGTTGCCTGTTGTTGAACTGGTACCTGACCCCACCGCTACACACCTGGATCATTCATTCGCCACAAGACGTCGTCGCGCTCGCCCTTTTTCTAGCCGTTGCGGCGGTCGTCGGTAGCCTGGTTCGCAAGGCCGCGCATCGCTCGGCAGTGGCCGAGCGGCTGCGCATAGAAACGGCGATCCTGCTCGAGCTGGCGCGCACCGTCTTGGCCGGGGACGACAGCGCCGACGCTGTGCTCGCGCAGCTGCGCGTCACCGCCGGCTATTCCGGCGAGTTGCTCGAGCGTGTCGGCGGTAGCTGGGTGCGGGTGGCAGGCAACCCGGCCACTACCGATCACGTGCGCGAGATTGCGGTTGGGGCGAACCTGCGGTTGCGCGTCTCGCGGCCCCAACCAACAGGGCAAGTGGGCGCGTCGGTGCTCGAAGGTTATGGCGCCCAGGCCGCGGCCGCCCTTGAACGTGGCCGGCTTCGGGTTCAGGTGGCCCAAGCCGCCGGGCTGGCAGAAGCAGACCGAATGCGCACCGCCCTGCTAGCCGCTGTCAGTCACGACTTGCGTACGCCGCTGGCCTCAGTCAAGGCGAGCGTCAGCACGCTGCGCCAAACCGACGTCGACTGGTCGGCTGCAGATCGGGCCGAGTTGCTCGCCGCGATCGAAGAGGGCACCGACCGGCTCAACGCCTTGATCAGCAACCTGCTCGATATGAGCCGAATACAGACCGGCAGCCTGCGACCGTTCTTGCGGCCCGTCGATCTCGACGAGGTGACACCGGTGATGGCCCGCAGCCTCGACGGCGGAGATCGGCTGCGCTTCGACATCGCCGAGGACCTGCCGTTGGTTCTCGCCGACGCAGGCTTGCTAGAGCGAGCACTGGCGAACCTCGCCAGCAACGCGTTGCGGTATTCGCCACGCGGTCGCCCGCCCGTCGTCCAGGCGCATGCGCTCGGCACTCGGGTCGTCATCGACGTCATCGACAGCGGGCCTGGGGTGCCTGAAGACCAGCGCGCGCGCATCGTGCAGCCTTTCCAGCAACTCGGTGACCAGCGGCGGGGCAGCGGCGTGGGCCTCGGTCTTGCTGTCGCCAAAGGCTTTATCGAGGCGATGGCTGGTGAATTGCGAGCGCTGTCGACGCTCGGGGGCGGGCTCACCATGCGGATAGAACTGCCCGCCGCGCCGATCCCGGACCCGCTTCCTGCGGCGGCGGCGACGGCGACGGACGAGGTGAAATGACCGCCAGCGTGCTCGTCATCGAAGACGAACCTGCAATGGTTCGCGCGTTACGCATCAACTTGTCCGCGCGCGACTACACGGTCTTTGCCGCGTCCGACGGTGCTGCGGGTCTTGCCGCGATGGCACGCCACCGCCCGGACGTCGTCATCCTCGACCTCGGCTTGCCCGACATGGATGGAACCGAGGTCATCAAAGGCATTCGCGGCTGGTCATCGGTTCCGATCATCGTGTTGTCGGCACGTGAGCAGGAATTCGAGAAAGTGGCAGCGCTCGACGCCGGCGCCGACGACTACGTGACCAAACCGTTCGGCATGGACGAGTTGCTCGCGCGATTACGCGCAGCGGCACGGCGCGTTTCTTCCCCGACGTCAGAACCGGTCGTGCGTGCGAAGCATTTCGAGGTCGACCTCGCCGCAAAGCGGGTCGTCCGCGCTGATGGGACCGCGGTGCGGCTCACGCCGACGGAGTGGCATTTCCTTGAGCTGCTTGCCCGTCATCCCGGCCGGCTGGTCGGTGGCAGACAAGTATTGCAAGAGGTGTGGGGGCCGACCTACCGCACCGAAACGCATTACCTGCGCGTCTACATGGCACAGTTGCGACGCAAACTCGAACCCGACCCGACCCGCCCCTGCTGCTTGCTCACCGAAGCTGGCCTGGGCTACCGGCTCACGGCCATCTGATCGGATCGAGCTCACCACGTACCGGAGTGCGGGAGCTGCCTGTTTGTCGAGCCGGTTGCCTTTCGAATGTCGGTGGCCGCGCTGATCGACCGGCGACGCGACCCCGACGACCGCCGCCGACACGTCGTCAGCCTCACCGCCATGGGGCGGACGCAATCCCTCGAGGTCGACCCGAGACTGATCTGCCGCTATCCGCGCGACGGGAACTGGTCGTGTCACCAGGTCCACCGCGCAGGTCAACCGCCTTCGAGCGTCGCTGCTTGAGCCGTCCGTCGGCGAAGTGCCGCAACACGCCGTGTCGACAATTCGGCTACGGGCCGAGGGGGCAGAAACCCTTATGGTGGAAGCAAAACCACTTCCCAAACCCGTCGCGCCGGCGGTGGCCAAGTCCATCGCCTCAAAGCCTTCAGGGTCGCCGGCGCGGCCACGCGTTTCGCGCTCGCGCCGGACCGAAACGGCGCGCGCTCAGACCGCTCGGCGACGCAGCAGCAGTACGGTGCCGGCGGCGAGCAGGACGGCGAGGATCGCGTAGCCGCTGGCTTCGACGGTTTGGAAGTGCCAGAACCAGCCGTTCGGCAGGTAGGAGACCCACTGGCTGTAGTGGTGCTGGCTTGTCCAAGCCTGGAACTGGTCCGGGGACGGCGGGTTGCCGGCGTTGCTGGCGATCGCCTGTTGGAA
>JBOGEK010000136.1:0-6073 GCA_050743645.1 Acidothermaceae bacterium | reverse complement strand
TGGCGAGTGTGATCGCCGGGGCGATGAGTCCCGACCAGATCAGGGCAAACGTTCGGGCCGGCGGCTGGGAGCCGACCGCAGCCGATCTCGTCGAAATCGACGAGATCACCGCGGTTGATTCGCACGCCGAGTGAAGGGTTTCGGCGCCGCCCTTAACAATTGGGCGACCCCAACCCTGCAGTCGGCATACCCGCGTCGGCGAGCCGCTCAGCTGTAACGTGTTTTCGTGTTCTCCATCTTCTGGCGGCTGGTCTGGCTGGCCACGCTCGGTGTGCAGGTGTACGCGCTGGTTGATGCCGCCGTGCGTCCGGCCGCCGCTTACGCCGCCGCGGGCAAGCTGACCAAGCAGGCTTGGGTCGCGATCCTCGCGGTCTCGCTGGTCGTGGGCCAGGTGTTGTCGCTGTACAGCCCGCTCGGACTCGCCGCTGTGGTGGCCACCATCGTGTATTTCGTCGACGTCCGGCCTGCGTTGCGCGGGCTCGGCAGGTGAGCCGAAAAGTTTGAGATGCTCGTCAAATGACGAGTTCGTGGAAGCTCATTCGCCGACTGGCCATCACCGTCGTCGGGCTCGTCGTGCTCTTGATCGGCGTCGTCTTGATCGTCGCGCCAGGCCCGGGCTTCCTGGTGATCGCGTTGGGACTGCTGATTCTCAGCCTCGAATACGAATGGGCACGCCGTAATCTCGAGCGGGTCAAGTCGCGCGCGCGTACTGTCGCCGATCAGGCTGCAGCGAACAGGTTGTCGACCACTCTCAGCGTGCTTTTCGCACTTGGCGTGATCGGCTTGGGCGGCGTCCTCGCGCTCAGTGAAACGCTGCCTGGCTCCGGCCTGGCAACCGGAGCCAGCATCGTCTTCGGCGGGCTGGTCACGCTGAGCACGATCGTCTACAGCGTCGTGCAGCGGAGACGTAACGCAACCAGCGCCACCACTACAGACGCGGCCGACAAATGAAGATCGAGCTCGTGCTCGGCGACATCACCGAGCAGCACGTCGACGCGATCGTCAACGCCGCCAACTCCTCGCTGCTCGGTGGTGGGGGTGTCGACGGCGCGATCCATCGTCGTGGCGGGCCGGCCATTCTCGACGAATGCCGTGCCCTGCGCGCGGGACGACTTGCTGCTGGCCTGCCGACCGGCGAGGCCGTAGCGACGACGGCCGGGAATTTGCCTGCGCGCTGGGTGATTCACACGGTCGGACCGGTGTACGCGAAGTCCGTCGACCGCTCGCACCTACTGGCGTCGGCCTATCGCGAATCGTTGCGGGTAGCCGACGAACTCGCCATTCGTAGCGTGGCCTTCCCCGCGATTTCCGCGGGTATTTACGGCTGGCCCGCCGACGACGCCGCGCGAATCGCGGTTACGACCGTGCTCTCGGCAAAGAATGCTGTGGACCAAGTGCATTTCGTGCTGTTCAACCAACCGATGTACGACGATTTCAAGAACGCACTAGCGATTGCTCGGGCCGCTACCTGATTGGTCGTCCATGCCAGCGTGCAGGTCGAGGTCGGCGGGTGGTGTCGCCGGACAAACCCAATGCAGGTAGGGCTTTCCCCACTCGTCGTGGTAGAAGTTGGCGCGCGCGACCATGTTCGCGTAGGCGCGTTCGAACGCAGCCGCATCACGGGCCTTGATGGCCAGCCGTACCGGTTCGCAATCCTCGAGCAGGTAAGCGGTAATCGGTGCTTCGTACTTCGGACGGGTAAACGCGCACAGGCTCAGTTGCTTGGCTACCGACTTGTAGAAGTACCCGGCCAGGCCCCAGTTGCGTGCCACACCTGCGTAGTAAAGCCGGTGCATGCGCGGCCCGATCTCGGCCATCAACCGATCGAGGCCGGGCTGGGTTGCGGCGAGTTCGTCGATCGTGAGATCGCGCTTGCCGTTGTTGACGATGTGGGTGTGGTTGGCCTCGCTCATGAAGCCCAGGGTACTTGGCTCGAACGGTAAAAATTGATGCCCATCTCGGCCCAGCGAGGGCCCTGGTTGGCCAGCCGCAGCTTGTAGGTGTTCCACGAGCGCTCGGCTTTCGGCGTCCAACCGATCTCCGCAATGCCGGCCATTCGCGGCCACGCCATGTATTCGATGTCGGCCATCGTGTGCAGGGTCTCGCTCCACAGCGGCGCTTCGACACCGAGCAGTCCCGAGTCTGAAACCCTTCCGCCGTCGGTCGGATCCCATGCGTACGCGTCTTGCACCTCGATGTCGCCGGCCCAGTTCAGCCCTAGCGTCGTCTGCGCGTTGTATTTCTGGTCGAGGTAGGCATGGTTGGCCGGGGCCGCCACGATCTTCACGCCTTGCTGCACCGCATCCGTCTCGCTCACGCCGTGATCGCTGAAATTCCAGTATTCAGCGACTGTTCCGGGGTCGAGTTTGGCTTGTGATATCTCGGCCCATCCCATGAGCTTCTTGCCGTGTGCTTCGACGATCGCCTGCGCCTTCTGCACGAACGTCACGTAGTCGGACGACGAAGTGCTGTGCGCCTCGTCGCCGCCGAGATGGATATACGGGCCGGGAGTAAGCGCGGCCAGTTCAGCCACGACGTCGTCGAGAAACTTGTACGTGACCGCCTTGCCGACGCAAAGCGAACTGAAGCCGACCTGTTCGCCCGTGTAAAAGGGCGGCGCAACTCCGTTGCAGTTCAGCTCGGGGTACGACGACAGCGCCGCGTTGGTGTGGCTTGGCGTGTCGATCTCGGGAACGATGGTCATGAAGTGTGCCTGCGCGTACTGCACGATCGTGGTGTAGTCGGCTTGCGTGTAATACCCGCCCTTGGTCGTGCTCCCGACTTCACCGCTACCGCCGTGCAACGCCAGATTCGGCCAGCTGTCTATGGCAATTCGCCAACCCTGGTCGTCTGACAGGTGCAGATGCAACGTGTTCACCTTGTAGAGCGCCAGCTCGTCGATGTAGCGCTCGACATCGGTGACCGGGAAGAAATGCCTTGTGACGTCGAGCATCGCGCCCCGATAGGCGAAGCGCGGGTAGTCGAGGATCTCGCCGCCAACGATCCGCCACGGTCCCGGTTGCGCCGTTCTCGCTTCGATCGTGCCAGGCAATAGTTGGCGCAACGTCTGCACGCCGTGAAACAGCCCGGCCGCTGTGTTAGCGGCGATGACCACGCCCTTGGCGGACACCTTCAGGTCGTATCCCTCGTCACCCACTGTCGACGCGCCCTGCGCGCTGGGCGATTCGAGCAGTAGCACGAAGGAGTTGTTGGGCCGCGAGTCGGCACCGCCGGCTGTAACGTGCGCGGCGAATCCGGTCGCCGGTCGCAGGTCGGCAGCCAGATCGTCGCCCACCGCCGCCACGCCCGTGCCCGGCCCCGTCACGATCGTGGTGTCTTTCGTCAGCGTGAACGACACCGACGAATCGGTGCGCGCAAAAACCGGCAGCGGCACGAGATCGGCCGTGATGGCGCCTCCGCCGGTCGCCGGCCCCGGTGACGGATCTGACACCGACCCCGAGCCGGACGACGAACTGCCCGCGCTACTCGACGCCGTCGCCGCTGAGCCTGCTGTACTCGACGCGCTTGTCGACCCAGCGCCGCCGCCCGGCCCGACTGAGTCGCCCGAGGCGTGCGACGTACAGGCCGCGCCGACCGCGCCGATCAGGGCAATTGCCAGCAGGCTGACGAGCGGTGTTTTCACTTCTTCACGACGTCCGATGCACCTTGTATTGAGCGGCTTGGGCGAGCGGTTTGATCACGAGCAGGTCGACGTTGACGTGGCGCGGCCGGGTCGCGCACCACGCCACCGCGTCGGCGACGTCGTCGGCGGTCAACGGTTCTTCGACACCTTCGTAAACCCGCGAGGCCTTCTCGGCGTTGCCTCGAAACCGCACCAGGCTGAACTCTTCGGTGTGCACCATGCCGGGCGCCACTTCGGTGACGCGCACCGGCTGCCCGCAAAGCTCGAGCCGCAGCGTCTCGATCACCGCGGCGACCGCGTGTTTGGCCGCGGTGTAACCGGCGCCGCCCTCGTAGACGATGTGGCCGGCGGTCGATCCAATGACGATCACGTGGGCGTCGCCGGAGGCGATCAGCGCAGGCAGCAGAGCCTGGGTCACCCGCAGCACGCCGAGCACGTTGGTGTCGTACATCGTCTGCCAGTCGGCCGGATCGGCGTCGGCGATGGGCTCGAGACCGACCGCACCGCCCGCCGAGTTCACCAGTAGCGAGCAGCGCGGCACGGAGGCCGCCAGCGCCGCCACCGAATCGGCCGAGCTGACGTCGAGGGTGACTGCCCGACCGCCGATCTCGGCGGCCAGTGCCTTGATGCGATCGGTGCGCCTGGCGGCACAGACGACGTCGAATCCGTCACGCGCGAGGCGGCGTGCGGTTGCCGCACCGATTCCACTGCTCGCACCGGTGACGACGGCGGTTCGGCCGCTCCGGGTTGGCTCCTGGGTTGGCTCCTGGGTTGGCTCCTGGGTTGGCTCTTCGGTCATGAGGGCATCTTGGCAGGCGAGGGCCTGGCTGGCGGGAATCAGCCGCGGCGATCGGTCGTTGCGGTTGCCGGGAAGATCAGGCCGCAGCTCGTCGGCCACCGTTCGTGCACGAGATGAGGAAGGGTCCGCCCGTGTCGCAGCACGTCGCGCCGGTCATGCGTCTCGATCGTCGATTTGGCCGGCCGCCGCTGCGCCGGGTCGCGATGCTGAGCCTGCACACCTCTCCCGTCGAGCAGCCGGGGATCGGCGACGCCGGTGGCATGAACGTCTACGTCACCGAACTCGCTCGCCGGCTCGTGGCGATGGGCATTGAGGTCGAGGTTTTCACCCGGGCCACGTCGGGCGACCTGCCGCCTGTTATCGAAGTCGAACCCGGACTCCTGGTGCGCAACGTCGTCGCCGGCCCGCTCGAGCCGTTGCCGAAAGCCGAGTTGCCCTCGCAACTATGTGCCTTCACCGCCGCAGTGCTGCGAGCGGAGGCCAGTCGCGAGCCCGGCTGGTACGACCTGGTGCACTCGCACTACTGGTTGTCCGGCCAGGTCGGCTGGGTGGCCAAGGAACGCTGGGGCGTACCGCTCGTGCACAACATGCACACGATGGCGAAGGTGAAGAACGCCGCGCTCGCCGAGGGCGATTCGCCCGAGCCGTCAGCCCGCGCGATCGGCGAGGCCCAAGTCGTCGAAGCCGCTGATCGGCTGGTCGCGAACACTCACTCCGAGGCGCGCGAGCTCGTCGAGTTCTACGACGCTGACCCGGCCCAGATCGCCGTCGTCCCGCCCGGAGTCGACCTCGGCGTCTACCACCCCGGCAGTGCAGAGCAAGCGGGCGCCCGGCTCGGTCTGCCCCTCGATCGCGAGATCTTGTTGTTCGTCGGCCGGGTGCAACCGCTCAAGGCGCCCGACCTGCTGATCCGGGCGCTCGCGTTGATGGTCGAACGCGATCCTGCTGCTCGCGACCGGTTTCAGGTCGTCGTTGTCGGTGGCCCGAGCGGGGCGGGCGCCGACGAGCCCGACCATCTTGAGGCGCTCGCCCGAAATCTCGGAGTGCGCCCACTCGTGCGCTTCGAGCCCCCTGCCCCTGCCGAGCGACTGGCCGACTTCTACCGCGCGGCCAGCCTCACCGTCGTCCCGTCGTACAACGAATCGTTCGGCCTAGTCGCGCTCGAGTCGCAAGCCTGCGGCACCCCGGTCATCGCCGCCCGAGTCGGTGGCCTCACAACGGCCGTTGACGACGGCGTCTCCGGGCTGCTCGTCGATGGTCATCGGCCCGCGTCGTACGCCGACGCCATCTCAACCCTCTTGGCGGACGACGAAAAGCGGGCTGCTTTTTCCACAGGTGCGGTGACTCACGCTTCGACGTTCAGTTGGGACCGTACTGTCGAAGGAGTCCTCGGTACCTACGAAGACGCGCTGATCGCCGGCAGGCGGCAGCGGGAGGCGAGTATCACCGAGATGTCGGCGGCCCGGCGGCTGGCGCTCAGCAGGTAGGCGGCTGGCAGGGGGCCGGCAGCTTCTGGGTACACAGCCGGTATGCAGCGCACAGGGCGGAGGTTGCGGTGAGTTGGCTTGCTCGCACCGAGATCGATGCGGTGATCCGCGAGACACTCGATGACCGTGAGCTCGCCTATGACC
>JBOGEK010000135.1:0-2109 GCA_050743645.1 Acidothermaceae bacterium | reverse complement strand
GCGCCGACATACTCGGCCTGGAAGACGCGGAACGTGGTGTCCGCGAAGTACGCGGTGCACTCGACCAGCTCTAGGCCGAAGCGCAGGTCCGGCTTGTCCGAGCCGTATCGGCGCATCGCCTCGGCGTAGGTCATGCGCGGGATCGGCAAGACCACGTCGTAGCCGTGGATTTCGCGCCACAGCGAAGAAATCACGTCTTCGGCGAGCGCGATGATGTCGTCTTGGTCGACGAAGCTCATTTCGACGTCGAGCTGGGTGAACTCGGGCTGTCGGTCCGCGCGGAAGTCTTCGTCGCGGAAGCAGCGTGCGATCTGGTAGTAGCGCTCCATGCCCGCAACCATCAGCAGCTGCTTGAAAAGCTGCGGCGACTGCGGCAATGCGTACCAGTGTCCGGGCTGCAATCGCACCGGCACCAAGAAGTCGCGCGCGCCCTCAGGAGTAGAGCGCGTGAGGTTCGGCGTTTCGAGGTCGACGAAGCGGTGCCGAGCCATCACCGCGCGGATGATGCGGTTCATCTCCGACCGCAGCCGCAAGGCGCGGGCCGGCCCCTCGCGGCGCAGGTCTAGGTAGCGGTACTTCAGCCGGGTCTCTTCGTTGATCTCGGCGGCGCCAGCGATCGGGAACGGCAGCGGCGCGGCCTCCGACAGCACGTCGAGTTCGGTCGCCACGACTTCGATCTCGCCGCTGGGCAGCTCGGGGTTTTCGTTTCCGGCCGGGCGTTCGCGCACCTCGCCGACCACGCGCACGCAGAACTCGGCGCGCAGCCGCTGGGCGATCTCGGCCGCCTCGCCCTCGCGAAACACCACCTGCACGAGGCCCGAGGAGTCGCGCAGGTCGATGAACGCCACGCCGCCGAGATCGCGACGCCGCGCAACCCACCCGGCCAGCGTGACGACGGTTCCGGCGTCGGCGCGCCGCAGCGTGCCGGCCTCGCGGGTGCGAATCACGAACCTGACTCCTCTTCGATGACGTGGGGCAAAACAGTTGGCCATAGGTCAGCTTGTGCGGGCATCCAATTGTCGGCGGACGCCGAGACCTGATCACCCGACCGGATGTCCTTCACCGAGTCGCGTTCCCCGTCGTCCGACCCGTCACCGATGAACCAGACGAACGGAATGCCGCGCCGATCAGCGTGCCGGATCTGCTTGCCGAACTTCGCAGCCGACGGCGACACCTCGGTTGCGATGCCGCGCCTGCGCAGCTCGGTTGCCACCACGTTGGCCTGCCGGCGCCCGCCCTCGTCGGAAACCGCGACCAGCACACAGGTCGGCACCGAGCGCGATGCGGTCAACTCGCCGCGACCGAGCAACCGGCCGAGGATGCGAGAGACGCCGATCGAGATGCCGACGCCCGGATACGTGGTGCGCCCGTCGCTGGCGAGCGCGTCGTAGCGGCCACCGCCGCCGACCGAGCCCAGTTCTTCTTGGCCGGCAATCACCGGCTCGTAAACCGTGCCGGTGTAGTAGTCGAGCCCGCGCGCGATCCGCAAGTCGGCGACCACCAGCCCGGGCACGATGTCATTGACGCCCTCGACCACCCGCACCAACTCGTCGAGTCCTTCGTCGAGCAGGGGCTCGCTCACCCCGAGTGCTTTCACCTGATCGGCAAAAGAGGCGTCGGACGACGAAATGCCCGCCAATTCGAGACAGGCGCCGGCAGCGGCTGGCGACAACCCGGCGCTGGTGACCAGCAGATCGCGGACGGCGTCGGCGCCGATCTTGTCGAGCTTGTCGACCGCCCGCAGCACCGCCGCGGGGTCGTCCGCACCGACCCCGCGGTAGAAGCCTTCGGCCAGCTTGCGGTTGTTGACCTGGATGCGCACCGGCGGAATCGGCAATACGGCGAGCGCTTCGCCGATGACGATCGGCAGTTCGATCTCGTAGTGGAACGAGAGTGTGTCGCGGTCGACGATGTCGACGTCGGCCTGGGTGAACTCGCGGTAGCGCCCCTCCTGCGGCCGCTCGCCGCGCCAGACCTTCTGGATCTGGTAGCGCCGGAACGGGAAATCGAGGTGACCGGAGTTCTCGAGCACATAGCGCGCGAAGGGCACGGTGAGGTCGAAGTGCAGGCCCAACCCCGCGTCACCCTCGCCTTCGCCGGCTTGCAGCC
>JBOGEK010000134.1:0-2981 GCA_050743645.1 Acidothermaceae bacterium | reverse complement strand
GATCGAAGGCGGTAGCCCGACAGCCCATACAGCCGTGTCGAGGGCGACGTCGAAACGCGCCGCCGCGAGCTTGCTGCCTGCGGGCCATCTTCCGATCGGCACGTAGATAGTCGAAAAGCGGGGCGTGTTCTGCGGTGCGGCCTGCAATTGTGCGTTCCAGCCGGTGATCTGATCGGCGCTATGCCCCGCGGTGAGAGACGTGTTGTCGGCAAAAATCACAGTCGCTTGCCGCACGGTGAGCGGTTCAGCAGGCGGGCTTGGCAACCGGCTGAGGACGGCGTCGACCGGGCCCCGTATCGCGGGTAGCAGGGACGCGAAGCCGGGATAAAGGCAGTAGCGCACCTGATTCGCGGTGGTGCACTCCTCCGTCGACGCAGGGTTCGCGGCCTCGGTGAACAGCGCGTCGAGGCTCGACGTCGGGACGGGCCGAAGCTGCACAGCCGCCGTTCCGTACAGGCCCGCCGCGACGACGACGCTGACGAGAGCTGCGCTTGCCCGTGGCCGGGCATTGCGGGCGACGAGGGCGAGCGTGACCGCACCAGCAAAAACGGCGATACCGGCAAGCTCGAGAGCATGCGCAACCGAAGGCGGGTATCCGGTCACGGCGTGAGGCAAGTTGTCGAGATCAGGCCGCAGCCACGGGAAAAGCCACACCGCCGTCCCGTTGAACTGATTCGACTGCCCGTACAGCAGGAGCCACACGAGCGCCGCGACCACACCGGCAAGAGGATGCGGAACGCCGGTGCCGATGGCGACTCCGATCGCCCCGCCAGCCACCACCAGTAGCACCCCGGCTGCGAGCGTCGCCGCATCGGGGCTGCCGATCGGCGTCCGCAGTTCGGTGGTGGCGAACGCGACGGCGAGAAGCAGCAGGCTCGCGGGCAGCACCCCGATCAAACCGGCGAGCTGGGCGCCGGCACGAGTGCTCGCGGACGTCGGAAAGCTTTCATAGAGCGGAATTAGCTCGTCGCGCCGCACCCGGCCCGCTGCCAACTGACCGGCGATTAATGCGGTCGTGGAGACAACCACCTGCCCGTGGCCGATCTGCCAACTCACCACCCACCACAGCGGCTCGTGGTAGCCGGCGAATTGCCAAAACAACGCCAGACCGCCGATTACGCCGACCAATAGCAGAACGCTTCGAATCAGCAGCACCGCTTCGATGCGCGCCACCCCGGCCACGACCCACAGACGCGCGAGCCTCGGACGACAGTTTGGGGGTGCCCCGCCCGAACGCTCGGCGAAGTCGCCGCCCTCCGCGGTCACGGTGCCCGGACGACGCCCATTTGCGCTCACTGGGATTCCGCGGCGTGCGAGAGCAGCAGGTAGCCGTCTTCGACGGTCGGTGCGAGAACCTCCGCATTGGCTGGGGGCAGCGCGCCAATATGGCGCCACCGTCCGTCGCTCCCCCGCCATGACAAGTGAGCGCCCGGATCGTGGTGATCGGAGGTCCAGACCCGACCGGCGGCAGTGTTGGCCAGGTCTGCTGGGGTGCCGGCGAAGTGCACCCGGCCCTGCAGCAAGACGACAACGTTCGGGCAGATCGCAGCGATGTCATCCGCCTGGTGGGTCGACAGCACGATCACCGGAGCGTTCGGCAGGTTCGACAACAGCTCGCGAAACCGTAGCCGCTGCGCGGGATCGAGGCCCGCGGTTGGCTCGTCGAGAATCAGGACGTCAGGTTGGCCGAGCAGCGCTTGTGCGATGCCCAACCGCTGCCGCATGCCACCGGACAATGCGCGAATTCGCTTGCCGGCCACGCTGCTGAGACCGGTGTCGGCCAGCACGCGGGCAACCTCTTCGGCACGGCGGCGGCGGTCGAGGATCTCCTTCAGAATCGCCACGTAATCCAAGAACATGGCGACGGTGAAATGACGGTGGAACGACAACGCCTGTGGCAAAAAGCCAAGCCTGCGACGGATCTCCACCCGTTCAGTCTTGTCGCGGGGATCGAGACCGAACACCGACATGCGCCCGGCGTCAGGCTCGTTGACGGTAGCGAGCACCGACAGCAACGTGGTTTTCCCTGCGCCGTTCGGGCCGAGCAGCCCCGTGATTCCACGCTCGAAGGAAAGCCCGACGCCGTCCAACGCTCGCGTCGAGCCGTACGCACGCGACAGCGCGTCGACGCTGACAGCCGCAGTTTGCAAGCTGGACGTCATCGCTGCCATCCAAGGTCGAAACGTTTCCGTTGACTGAAAAGCACGACTGCAGCGACAACGACCGCAACCGCGCTGCACGTCTGCGCGTGCCAGCCGACCATCGTCAGCGGATCGTGCGACTGGCTCATGACGAGCACGACGACGAACCACGACAACCCGACGCCGACCGCCGCGCCCCCCGGCGGAGCGAGCGTTGCGGCCGCCAACGCCAACATGCACAGCGCGAGCGAAGGCCCGAGCAGAGCCGCGGCAACCCAGCTCGGGCCGGGCAGCACGAATCCCGCACACACGACGGGCACGGCAACAGCAAGCAACGCTGACAGGCTGCGGATTAACAACAATCGGACGCCGGAAAACGGTGCAGCGGCGGCCAGCCGGTTGGCCGGGTCGAACATCGGCAAGAACGCCGCTACGACGGTCACCAGGATCAGCAACGGCGCCACCAGCACGAACGGCAATAGCCCATGCTGCGCACCAACCCCGATTCCGCCAGTCCCGCTTCCGCCGCTCCCGCTCACCGCGTGCGCGACCGCGGCACCACCGATCGTCACAGCGAGCACGCCGACGACCGACAGCAACCACGACAGCCGCAACGTCGGAGTCGCACCGAGCAACCGGAACAGGTAGTCGGGCATGCCCATTCGGGTCGCCGCCCGGCGAGCCACCCCGTCGTCCGGCATCGCCGCGCGCACGAGGAGCACGGAACGGTTACGCATCAGCCGGTCGGCGTCCATCGCACTTGTCACCGCCGTGCGGCAACGCGCGCAGGAGGTGAGGTGCGCTTCGATCGACCAGGCCGTCACCGCGTCGGCGGTACCC
>JBOGEK010000133.1:0-1515 GCA_050743645.1 Acidothermaceae bacterium | reverse complement strand
GGCCGGTGGTGGTCTCAACGCCAAGCGTGTGACCGTGCTCGGGGTGGCCAGGCGTCAGGCTGCCCCATTGCCGCAGGTGGCTGATGTCTTCGAGGGTGAGCCCGTAGCCGGAGAGATAGAGCTGGATATACAGCGTCAGGCTGGAGTGGCCGCAGGAAAGCACGAACCGGTCTCGACCGGTCCACGCGGGGTCGGTCGGATCGTGGCGGAGCAGCCGCTGGAAAAGCAGGTATGCCGCGGGTGCAAGGCTCATCGCGGTGCCTGGATGGCCGTTGCCTGCTTTTTGGACGGCGTCCATCGCGAGTGAACGGACGACGTTCACGGCGCTCTTGTCGAGGTCGGTCCACTCAAGCGCTGCCGAACTGGACGACGGGTTGGACGACGCGGTGCGGGCTTTCGAATCGGCCACTGAAATGTCTCCGGTCTATCGGGACTGCGTGGGGCAGGTGACAGCGATACTCGTCGTCCACCACCGATGATCTCGAGGCTCACCCTACCCATGCGAGCCGGGCGCGGATCCGCCACCGGCCGGTGAAATGAAGCTTCGCTAGGATGCTTTCGCGGTACCGATGTCGTCAGTTCACCCGTACCCGGGTCAACCCTGCGAAAGCTGAACACGTGTCCCTTGTCGTCGGTCAGATCCCGTCGGGTACGGGAACCTCGGGTGATCGACGTCCGCTGGGTCAGCTCGTTAGGGCTTACGTCGCGCTGACCAAGCCGCGCATTATCGAACTGCTGCTCGTGACTACCGTTCCCGCGATGATCCTCGCGCAGCGCGGCATGCCGTCCATGTGGCTGTTGGCGGCAACGCTGGTGGGTGGCACCTTCGCCGCAGGCAGCGCCAACACGATCAACTGCTATGTCGACCGCGACATCGACCAGATCATGCGGCGCACGTCTCGTCGTCCGCTCGCGAAGCATCTGGTGACACCGGTCGAGGCACTGCGGTTCGGCATCGTGCTCGGCATCGCCGCGACGCTGTTGATGGGGTTCGTCGTCAACTGGCCGTCGGCACTGCTGTCCGACGCCGCGATCTTCGTTTACGTCTTCGTGTACACGCTCGGGCTGAAGCGCCGCACGCCGTCCAACATCGTGATCGGTGGTGCGGCCGGCTGCTTCCCGGTGCTCATCGGCTGGTCAGCGGTGACCGGGGGAGTCGGGTGGCCGGCCGTCGTGCTGTTCGGCGTCATCTTCGCCTGGACGCCACCTCATTTTTGGGCGCTCGCAATGAAATTCCGCGATGATTACGCCGCCGCGGGGGTGCCGATGCTGCCGGTCGTGGCTGACGCGCAGACAGTAGGCCGCAAGATCCTCGCCTATTCGTATCTGATGGTCGCCGTGTCGTTGCTGCTCGTGCCGGTCGGGCATGCGGGGCTGCCTTACCTTGGCGTGGCACTCGCGCTCGGCACCTGGTTCCTTGTCGAGGCGCATCGGTTGTCGGCGCGGGCGAAAGCGGGCGTCGACCCGAAGCCGATGCGGTTGTTCCACATGTCGATCAGCTACTTGACGTTGCTA
>JBOGEK010000132.1:0-2406 GCA_050743645.1 Acidothermaceae bacterium | reverse complement strand
ATGGTCGACACCTGGGCGACGGTCGGCTCCTGCGCGCAGGTTGGCAAGCGGGTACACCTTTCGGGCGGCGTCGGCCTGGGTGGCGTGCTCGAACCGCCGAACGCGGTGCCGGTGGTCATCGAGGACGACGCGTTCATCGGCTCGCGCTCGATGGTCGTCGACGGCGCCCGGGTGCGGCGCGGCGCGAAGCTCGGCGCCGGTTGCATCTTGACTGCGTCGACGCACGTTTTCGACGCAGAGACCGGCGATGAGCTGCCACGCGGCGAGGCGCCCGCGTGGTCGGTGTGCGTCGGTTCGACCCGGCTGAAATCCTTTCCAGGTGGGGATTTCGGCATGCCCTGCCTACTGGTGTTGCGCCGGCTCGGTGAAGGCGCGAAGCACGACAAGCTCACGCTGAACGACGTGTTGCGTGACCACGGAATTGCCGAGTAGCACGGTGTTGCTCGATCTCTCGCGCGATGCGGCTGAACTCACGGCGGTGCTGGTCGACGTCCCTTCGGTTAGCGGTGACGAAAAAATATTGGCTGACGCCGTCGAGACCGCGTTGCGAGGGCTAGCGCATCTCGACATCGAACGAGATGGCAACGTGGTGCTCGCGCGTACCGACCTTGGTCGCGCGCATCGCGTCGTGCTGGCCGGCCACCTCGACACGGTGCCGATTGCCGACAATGTCCCGTCGAGGCTGGACGGCGAAACCCTTTGGGGTTGCGGCACTTCCGACATGAAATCGGGTGTCGCGGTGATGCTGCGAGTTGCGGCGTTGCTGCCTTCGCCTGCTCACGACCTGACACTCGTCTTCTACGACTGCGAAGAAGTCGAGGCCGAGCGCAACGGACTCGGGCGGCTAGCGGGAACGCGGCCGGAGGCGTTGCGCGGCGACCTCGCGATCCTGCTCGAGGGCACCAACGGCGGGATCGAAGCCGGTTGCCAAGGAACGTTGCGTGCCGAGATTTCGGTCGACGGCGTGCGGGCGCACAGTGCGCGTTCGTGGCTGGGGGTCAATGCGATTCATCGCGCCGCAGAGGTGCTGCGGAGACTCGATACTTATGTCGCTCGGGAGGCCGACATCGACGGCTGCGTGTATCGCGAAGGCCTGAACGCGGTGGGAATTGCTGGCGGCGTTGCAGGCAATGTGCTCCCGGATTCTTGCGTCGTGACAGTGAATTTTCGGTTTGCACCCGACCGAACTGTCGAAACCGCGTTTGAGCACGTGCGGTCCGTTTTCGAGGGGTATTCGGTCGCGTTGGTCGATGCGGCGCCGGGCGCGCTACCAGGCCTGGCTGCACCTGCCGCCGCAGAATTCGTGCGGGCAGTCGGCGCGACGCCTGTTGCCAAGTACGGCTGGACCGACGTCGCGCGCTTCGCCGAACTCGGTATCCCGGCGGTCAACTTCGGTCCTGGCGACCCGAACTTGGCTCACAAACGCGACGAGAACGTGAATGTCGCAACGATCAGGCAGTGCGAGAATGCGTTGCTTGCCTACCTATCAGGCTGAGGTACCGATTCACTGTCGAAGGATGGCGGCGTCGCATCGGGTGGGGCGGGGATCGGCCTGAGATCGCGGACCTGAAGGCTGATCAGCCACCAGTCGGCGTGCACACTCGCCCCTAACGCTGAGACACTTCCGACAATCAATAATCCAACAAACGCTGGCGGACTGATCCGATACTTAGGCCGGTCGCCGCCGCCCCCCGAGCGACGTCGCAGCGGCGACGACTAAGGCGCGCACATTACGAGCCCGAACGCTTGTTCTGTTGGGCCGCAACATCACGCCGGCGTCGCCCATAGTCATGCCGAGCTGTTTGGCGACGTGCGACAGCTTCCGCAATTCGTATTGGAGATAGAGCCCAAGCAAAAGGACGCCTCCCACGACGGCGACCCAGGTCCACTCGTACAAGGCCGCTGCCATGCAGGGATGGTCGCCGTGGGTCGCCACACATTCCTCGGTCGCGCGCCACGTGCTGGACATCACGGCTGAAGTCTAGGAGGCAACGTCGACGAGCGTGTTACCGTCGGCCGATGATCGTCCGCGACGCCGTTGATGACGACCGCGGCGCTATTTTCACGCTGGCGAACGCGCTCGCGCTCGAACGGCCGGTAGACCGTGCGGCGTTCGACGTGCAATACGCGGCGGCTCGTACTGACGCGCGCACCGAACTCCTGGTGGCTGTCGAGGACTGTGTGGTCGGGTACCTGCTTGGCGTGATCAGTCCGATGTTCCTCTACAACGGCGGTTTCGCTTTCGTGCAGGAGCTTTGTGTGGGAGCCGGCGTCCGGCGGCGTGGAATCGGGGCCGCGCTGATGGCGGAGTTCGAAGCAAGGGCGATCGCGCGAGGAGCGGGTGCTGTCGCCTTGGCAACGTCGCGTGCCGGAGCCTTCTACGAAGCGCTCGGATATGTTGGCGGT
>JBOGEK010000131.1:0-2102 GCA_050743645.1 Acidothermaceae bacterium | reverse complement strand
GGCCGACACTGTCGTCAATTGCTCGATGGAACTCGGCGGCAACGCGCCCTTCATCGTCTTTGCTGACGCCGACCTGGATGCGGCCATTGAAGGCGCACTTATTGCCAAGATGCGCAATGCCGGTGAGGCGTGTACCGCCGCAAATCGCTTCTACGTGGCACGACCAATTGCCGAGGAGTTCACCAGCCGATTGGCGACCGCATTCAGTGCGATGAAGATCGGGCCGGGCCTTGACGATGGTGTGCAGGTGGGCCCGCTCGTCAACGCATCGACCCGAGAGAAAGTCACCGAACTCGTCGCCGACGCGGTCGGCAAAGGAGCGGCACTGGCGACAGGAGGTGCGATCGGCGGTGAGTCACTAGCCGGCTTTTTCTATCCGCCGACAGTGCTGGGAAACGTCCCATCGGACGCGCTGCTGTTGCGTGAAGAGATCTTCGGCCCGGTGGCACCGATCGTCGCGTTCGACGACGAAGCCGAAATGATCGCGATGGCCAACGACACCGAGTACGGGCTCGTTGCGTACGTCTACACTCGCGACCTCGCCCGCGGGCTACGGGTAAGCGAGGCTCTCGAAGCCGGGATGATCGGCCTCAACCGCGGGCTGATCTCCGACCCGGCCGCACCGTTCGGCGGCGTGAAGCAGAGCGGCATCGGGCGTGAGGGCGGACACGACGGCCTGCTCGAGTTCACCGAGAGCAAATACATCGCTGTTTCGTGGTAGCAGTCGTCGCCGATCAGCCGCCTTTCGCGGATAGCGGCGAGCCGACACGATGCGCAGTTCCGTCGTCATCGACAAAGGCGAATTCGCGTAGCCCGTAAGGGGTGTCGCGTGGTTTCACGAAGCGGCCCGGCACGCCTACCGACGACCACTGGGCGTACAAAGCGTCGGCGTCCGACACGTATATGTAGACCGTTGCGCCGTGTGCATGCGCGTCGTGGTGACCGCCGCCTTCGGCGAGGTGAAGCGACACCGCCCCACGGTCGACGAACCCGTAGCGCTCCGGTCCGTCGTAGGCGTGGACGTCGAATCCCAGCTGGCTATAGCGATCAAGGGCGACGTCGAGATCACGTACCGGAATCACCGGCGCTACGGAGTCGAACGCGATCGTCATCGACGCTGACCTTTCGTTGGATGTGACGGGGCTCAGCCAGACTCGCCGAAGAACGCTGCGGCGCGACGGTCCATCTCGTCGGCGGCGACGTTTTCGATGCGCTGGCTGAGCATCCACTGCTGCCCGAAGGGGTCGCGCAACCGGCCGCCGCGGTCGCCGTAGAACTGGTTCTCCAGCGGGTAAATCACCTCAGCACCGGCAGCGACGGCTTGCTGCCACACGGCATCGACGTCCGGCCAATACGTTGCCATGATCGCCGTGGCAATTCCTGCAGTTGCGCTCGGTGAGCGCGCTGCTGCATCCTGATCGCCGGCGTCCTCGCTGAGCATCACGACGGAATCGCCGATCCGAAGCTCAGCGTGAATGATTGCCCCGTCAGGGCCGGCAAATGCTTCGCCGATCTGCTCGGCACCGAACGCGCGGCGGTAGAAGTCGATCGCGGCCGTACCGTCGTCGACGACGAGCCGGGGGCTGACCGTGTGCAGATGGTCGGGGACCGGGTTGACCTGCGGCATGGTGTCTTCTCCAATCACTCGATCGAACTGTCTCACCTGTTGTGCGATCCGCACACTCCCACGTCGTCCAACCCTTGCTGCGGCCGCGCAGAGACGGCGGTAGTTGCTTATGGAGCGCTTATGGTGATTGCGCGATCGTTGATGCCGACGCCTGGACCGGAACGGTGAAGCTTGCGTGTCCTTCTTGCCGACGACGAGCGGCTGCTTGCCGACACGATTGCGCAGGGGCTGCGCAAGCTCGCGATCGCTGTTGACGTCTGCTACGACGGCGAGGCCGCGATGGAGCGGCTTGGCGTCAATCGATACGACGTGGCGGTGCTCGACCGCGACATGCCCAAGGCAAGCGGCGATGCGGTCTGCCGGTGGATGGTTGACGGCGGGCTCGGCACTCGGATCCTGATCCTGACCGCGGCGAGCGGCATCCGCGACCGAGTGGAGGGCTTCAGTCTCGGCGCCGACGACTACTTGACCAAGC
>JBOGEK010000130.1:0-2165 GCA_050743645.1 Acidothermaceae bacterium | reverse complement strand
GCTATTCATGCGGACGGCGGACCGTCGTCGGGTCACGGCTTTTTCGTCATGCAACCGCCACCCAACAATCCGAACGTAAATCCTGGCGGTGCGACACGGTCACGCGTGCTTGCGAAAGCGATGCATGACGTTTTTCACGCAACCACAGGGATTCCGTACTCGAGCTACATCACGAACGGCTATTACCCCGACTCGAGCACAACCGGCACGATCAACCTCTCGCACGGGCCGGTCATCACGATCGAATGCCTCGACATGCGAAATGCATCTGATGCTGCTATCGCGACGAATGCAGCGTGGCGGCAAAAGATTGCGGCCGGAATTGCGGCCGGCCTCACTGCCTTTCTCAGCTCCTAGCGGTTACGGCGTGTCGTAGAAAATGTACGGATTCAAAATCTCGCGACCCAACAAACTCGACCGTTCGGCCTGGGTCAATTCGACCTGTTCAGCGACCTCATCAAAGTTGGTGCGAACACCCTCGACGATCTCGTCGACGATCTGCTCGGCGCGAGCCGGCGTCAACCGGAACGCATTGGCCGCTTTGCGGGCTACCCACAGCTGGCTGGCGCGATCGCCATCCCGGGTGATGGCGATCGCCTGGCTCGAGACCTGCGTGTGGCGGGGCGACGGCGTCAAGTCGTAGGCCGGGGCTAGCTCCAGCACCTGCCCATCCCAAAACGCCGCAACGTTGCGGAGATGGTCGTCGTTATTGCCGATCACGATATTGAGCACCAGCCGCCGGTACAGCTGGTCCAACGCCAACCGCGGATTGGCGAACGACGTCACGATCGCGTCGGCAAGCATCGGATACGAACCGTAGCGGCCGGAGTATTCACCCAAGCCGAGCACGGTCAGCCCCGACAGCAACATCCGGCGCGCGCCATCACGGGTGCGATCGAACCGATCGACGAGAAGCGCAGTCTTATCGCCCGCGCGCACCACACGCACATCCGGTGCGTCGATGCCGACACGGCGAGCAAGCGTCATGCCGAGTGCTTCGGCCTTGACCATCGGTCGGTCGTCGGCGGAGGACGCGAACTTGGCGATCACGTCGACGTCGCCGTCGCGTAGCAGCGCCTTTGGCCGGGCGCCGCCGATCGACGTGCCATGGTTGGCTGCAGCGGCTAAATCGTCGGGAATGGCCTCGCCGGCATCGGTAAGTGTCGCCATCTCGGCGAGTTGCTCGAGCGTGGCGGCACCACCGCGGGCGACGTAGTCGGTAGCGGAGAGCTGAAAATCCAAAGCGCCGATGCGGTCGCTCGACGACGCAAGCAGGTAGGTCAGCTCGGACAGGTCGACATCGACACCCCCGCCCACTCGTAAGTTGATCACCCGGCGTCCCCACGCGTCGGGCGCCGAGTCGCGCAGGCAGCTCGCCAGCGGCAACGGGTCGCGACCCGATACGACTGGGCGCGTCGGGTCGAACGTGCCCGCCTGCAGCGGCAGTTCTGGTGTGAATAAGGCGATCGCATCTGCGCTCGCTCGGTACTGCCGCCCGTAGGTGAACGCCAACACCGAGCCGAGTTCGGACCTACCAATCACCTCGATACGCCCGCACACCACGGGGGTGCTTGCTTCCGGTAGCCACACCCACACGAACGCGCCGGTCGCTCGCGCAACCTGCTGCAGGTAGTCGGGGCTAGAAGTCGTCATCAAGCGTTACCGGCGAACTGCGCACCCGAGCGGGCAGCAACGCCTTGTGCAGCCGCGCTTCGCGTGCGACCCGGTCGAGTTGTTCCGGCGGGGAGGAGAACAGATCGATGCCACAAAGCACCGCCGCGTCGAAGCAGATCCCGATGGCAACGGATGGGTCACCTCGCTCGATGCGGCGAAGAGTCGGGGCGGAGGTGCCCAGCCGTTCCGCAAGCTCGGTCGCCGTCCACCCACGGCGGCGCCGACCCGCAGCGATCATGGCGCCGAGCGCCTCCACCGCGAGACCGGCCGCTGGAAGATGCTGCCGAGCTACCCTCACCATTGAGGCACGGTAACACATAAAGTTTCGGTTAGATCCTTAACTGAACATCTATGTTCGTCCCAGGTGCTCTGGTCAGGCGTCGCCGTCATCAATGACGGTGGCGCCGAGGTGCCGCTGCAACAACGCGATTCCCGACGCGCCGTCGTCGGCATCGTCGTCGTCTGGATCGGGTTCGTCAGCAACCGGGCGC